>NZ_BAABKK010000018.1:0-128486 GCF_039543785.1 Arthrobacter gyeryongensis | reverse complement strand
ACTAACTCGCATTTGTTGTCGTTTTGAGGCCTCAGAACGACAACAACTGCGAGTCAGTTGGGCCGGGGCACGGCGTCAGTTGAGCTGGGCCACGGCGCGGGGACGCGGGCGCAGCAGTACTGCGGCCACCACTCCCCCGACGGCCCCGCCAAGATGCGCTTGCCAGGAAACGAAACCCATCACGGTGGGCAGCACGCCGAACAAGATGCTGCCATACGCCAGGAAAAGCACCACGGACAGCAGGATTTGCCACCAGCTGCGGTTGAAGAACCCGCGCACCAACAGGAAAGCAAACAGTCCGAAGACCAGGCCCGAAGCGCCCACTGTCACGCCTCCCCCGCCGATGAGCCATACCGCAAGGCCGGAGCCTAGCCAGCTAAACGCCAGAGCCGTCAGGAACACCCGGAGCCCGGACAGGAACACCAGGAATCCGAAGATGACCAACGGCAGCGCATTGGACAGAAGGTGGCCGAAATTGGCATGGAGCAAGGGGAACGTCAGGATGTCGAAAACCCCGTCCGAGCTCCGCGGCCGCAGCCCGAAGATGGCGTTGAGGCTGTGCGACATCAAGGTGTTGACCAGTTCGATCACGGCCAACAGCACAACGAAGCCACCCATGAACAGCAATCCGCCCCTGGCGCGGATGGCCAGTGAATCCTTGGCCGCTACCCGCCCGTCCCCGTTGTCGTAAAGCGCCATGGTCAGCAGCCCGTCAGTGCACCACGATCGGGTGGAAGCCCTCGGCGCGCAGGGCTGCCAGGACCTGCTCGCTGTGCTCGTGGCCCTTGGTTTCCAGGTTGACGGTGATGGAGACGTCGCCCATGCTGATCGCGCCGCCCACCCGAGTGTGGTCCAGACCGGTCACATTGGCATCGTTTTCGGCGATGATCCGAGCGATGGTGGCCAGGGAACCGGGCCGGTCATCCAGCATCATGCGCACGGTCATGTAGCGTCCGGCTGCTGAGAGGCCGCGCTGGATCACCTTGAGCATCAGCATGGGGTCGATGTTTCCGCCGGACAGGATGACGGCGGTGGTCCCCGGGTTTTCGATCTTGCCGTCCATGAGGGCGGCGACGCCGACGGCACCGGCCGGCTCGACCACCATCTTGGCTCGCTCGAGCAGGAAGATGAGCGCCCGGGCCAAGGAGTCTTCACTCACGGTCACGACGTCGTCCACGAGTTCGCGGATGATGCTGAACGGCAACTGGCCGGGGCGTCCGACGGCGATGCCGTCCGCCATGGTGGAAACCTTCTTGAGCGGCACCAAGGCATCAGCGGCGAGCGACGGCGGGTAGGCGGCCGCGTTCTCGGCCTGCACACCGATGATCCGGATCTCGCGTCCCAGCTCCCTGGCCCTTGCTTTGACGGCCACTGCGACGCCGGCGAGCAGGCCGCCGCCGCCAACTCCCATGAGGATGGTGTCCACATTAGGGACCTGATCCAGGATTTCAAGCCCTACGGTGCCCTGGCCCGCCACGACGTCGACGTTGTCGAAGGGGTGCACGAAGACCGCGCCAGTTTCGTTCGCGTAGCGTTGCGCCTCGGCCAGAGCCTCATCGACGTTGTGTCCGTGCAGGACGACTTCGGCTCCGTGGCTGCGGGTTGCGGCAAGCTTCGGAAGCGCCACACCGAGCGGCATGTAGATGCGTGCCTTGATTCCGAGGCTTTTCGCCGCCACCGCAACGCCTTGCGCGTGGTTGCCTGCCGAAGCCGCCACGACGCCGCGCTTCTTTTCCTCGGGAGACAGGCGTGCCATCCGCACGTAGGCACCGCGGACCTTGAAGGAACCTGCCCGCTGGAGGTTCTCGCATTTGAAGAAGACCTCTCCGCCTACCATCGCTCCCAGGGCCCGTGAGGACTCGATGGGGGTCTTGGTAATAATGCCCTCGAGCAGCTCCTGCGCCTTAAGGACATCGTCCAGGGTGACGGGCAGGGTATCGAGGGTATTCACGGGTTAATCTCCTTTGTTGGTGTGCTCTGCGGCATCCTTGGCGAATGTCCGTTCCGCAGCCGCGTGCTGACCTGCGGCGCCTTCGCCGCTATTGGACCGTGCGCCCGCGTTGGCGCCGGGACGGTGGATTTCCTTGATGGTGTGATCCTCATCGGAGTCCGGTGGTGCAATCCCTGCGCCGGCGTACGCCGTCATCAGTCCTTCATCATGTTCCCACGTCCGCGCTGCAATATAGCGAACCGCCGTATTTGCTACGGCGAGGAGCGGGACGGCAAAGAGCGCTCCCGGGATTCCGGCCAGGTAGGAACCGGCTGCCACGGACAGGATCACGACGACAGGGTGCAACGATACTGCCTTGCCCATGATGAGCGGCTGGAGGATATGGCTTTCGAGCTGTTGCACGAACAGCACGATGGCCAACATAACGAGCGCGTTGACGGGACCATTGGCCACCAAAGCCAGGAGCACGGCGATGGCTCCCGTCACCAGTGCACCGACCACCGGGATAAATGAACCGATGAACACCAGGACACCCAGCGGCAGCGCGAGCGGAACCTGGATAATCGCTGCGCCGACGCCGATCCCGACAGCGTCCACGAACGCCACAAACATCTGGATGCGCACGTAGCTGACCATGGACGACCAACCGCGCCGGCCGGCGCCGTCGGCCGCAGCGCGTGCAGTCCTGGGCAGGAGCCCGACGATGAACCGCCAGATCCTCGATCCCTCCAGAAGGAAGAAAATCAGGATGAAGAGGGCCAGGACCATGCCCGCCGCAAAATGCCCGGCCGTGCTGCCGAACGACAGGGCGCCGCTGAGGATGCTGCTGCTGTTGTTCTGGACGGCCGAGGTTGCGCCCTGGATGTAAGTGTCGATCTGATCCGCGGTCAGATGCAGCGGCCCGTCAGCGAGCCAGTCCTGGATTTGCCGGATTCCCGTGAGCGCTTCCTGCCACAGCTCGCCGAATCCGACAGCGAGCTGCCGGCCGACCAACGCCAGTGCTCCCGCAATGACCCCGAGGAACCCCACCACGGTGATGGCAACGGCAGCCCCGTGCGGCATCTTGGACTTGCCGAGCCACCGCGTGACCGGGTAGAGCAAGCCGGCAAGAAGGGAGGCGACCATGAGTGGGATCACCAGGAAGCTGACCTTCCCCAACAGCCAAATAAGGGCTCCAACTACCACCAAGATGAGGCCCACCCGCCAGGCCCAGGCGGCAGCGATCCGCACTCCGTACGGGATGTCCTGCGCAATGTGATGCTCTGACACCGGCCTGGGCACGGCCGAAACGGGGTCACTTGATGGCGTGGCGTCCTGTGCTGGCGTCATTCCCCCATAATTCCGCAGGGAGTGCCGGATGGGAAACCCATCTACAGCGTGCCCGCAATTCCCCACCTCATAGTGAAGGTCTCACCTGGTTCAAGCCACCGGAGCCCCTCCCCCGAGTTGAAGGCGTTTGCGGGGCCGGTCATGGGCTCGATCGCAACGGCTTTCGAGCGGCCAGGAAAGGTATCCGTGACGAAGACATGGACGTAGGCGCAGTTTTCGTCCTGCTCCAAGGAGACGCTCCGGCCATCCGGCGCCGACAACGTTTGGCGGGCGATGCCGCCGTCGAACTCCAGATCCGTGAATGCCACATCGACATCCAGGCTGCCCACGCTCCGGCCGCCGCCAAAATCAAAATCGCCCTCGACAGGCACCGAACTCCGCGGGATCAGCCGCTCGTCGGCCACGAGCCGTGTGCCGGCGTGGACAGTCAGGACCATCTCTTCCGGCGGGACGTCCCCCACGCGCAAGTACGGGTGTGCCCCGAGTACGAAGGGCGCGGGTGCCGCCGAATCATTGATGAAACTCTGGGAGACCCGCAGTGCGAGCCCGGCGTCGATCTCGTAGCGGACCTGGTGCCGGGCAAGGAAGGGGTAGCCATGCTGCGGGAAGATCACGGCTTCGAGGGTCACGGAGAATTCGTCTTCCGCCACGAGGGCGTAGGAGGAGTTGCGCAGGAGCCCGTGGCTCGCGTTGTTGCGGGACACCTCCGTGATGTCCAGTTGCTGCTTCTTTCCGTCGAGGTACCAGATCCCGTCTTCGATCCGGTTGGCCCACGGAGCCAGGGTAATTCCGGTAGCGCCGGGCGGTAGTTGCCCGTCCCCGTAGCTCTCGGTGAGCTGGACGCCGTCGCGGCTGAACAACCGCAAGCCCGCGGCGAGCTCAGTCACGACGGCGAGCGCGTCACCGCGGCGGATCTCGAATTGGCGTCCGCTGGCAAAGCGGCGGGATACGGTCTCTTCGCCCGGCGCGGAAATCGGTGTGGTGGGAGGCATGGCACCACCGTACTGCATGCCGCGCCTTGCTTGGCCCCACTCTTAATGTTCTTTTTTGTTAGATATTTTGCCTTTTTGAGCACTCTGTGGCACCATGAATCCATGACTCGCCTTACCAGCACACGCCTCGCCGACGGCCGGGAGCTGATCTATTTCGACGACGCCGGGTCGCCGGAGCGCGATCCCGGCTCGCTGACGGATCACCGTAAGCTGCCGCGGCGCGCCGATCCGGGCGAGTTGCGCTACGACGCGTTGAGCGGCGAATGGGTCGCCGTGGCGGCACACCGCCAAAGCCGCACCCATCTGCCACCCGCGGACCAATGTCCGATTTGCCCCACCACGTCCGCGAACCCTTCCGAAATCCCGGCGCCGGACTACGACGTCGTGGTTTTCGAGAACCGCTTCCCCTCACTCGGCCCTGCGGTCGGCACGATTCCAGGCACCCCTGCCTGGGGAACTTCCGGCCCTGCATACGGCCGCTGCGAAGTGGTCTCGTTCACCCCGAGCCACACCGGATCCTTTGCCGAGCTTGGCGAAACCAGGGCGCGCACTGTCATTGAGGCCTGGGCGCACAGGACCGAGGCGCTCAGCGCGCTCCCCGGAATCCAGCAAGTGTTTCCGTTCGAAAACCGGGGCGCTGACATCGGGGTAACGCTCCACCACCCGCACGGACAGATCTATGCCTACCCCTACGTCACGCCGCGGGCGGCCAGCCTTGGCGCCGCTGCCGGCCGGCACTTCGACAACTCCAAGGGCCGGGAATCGCTGACGTCCTCGATCCTCAACGCCGAACGGCAGGACGGGAGCCGCATGGTGCTCGAAGGCGAGCACTTCAGCGCCTACGTGCCGTTCGCCGCCCGCTGGCCGCTCGAGGTGCACCTCGTCCCCCATCGGCAAGTTCCCGACCTCGCCGCTTTGAGCGGCGAAGAACGCGACGAACTAGCCCACGTCTACCTTGAGTTGCTCAAGCGTATGGATGCCCTGTATCCAACGCCCACGCCGTACATTTCCGCGTGGCACCAGGCACCCCTGGATCCGGTCTTCAGACCGTCCGGCCACCTGCACCTGCAACTCACCTCCCCACGCCGTGCCGCCGACAAGCTCAAGTACCTTGCCGGTTCCGAGGCCGCCATGGGAGCCTTCATCAACGACACCACGCCCGAATCCGTGGCAGAACGGCTGCGCGCCGTCGCCAGCGATTCGCAGCACGCTATTCCGGAAGGGGCCCCAGCATGACCTCCACTCCCGACGCCCCGGCCGTGAGTGCCCTGTCCGGGCTTTTCGAGTCGACTTTCGGTTCAGCGCCCGACGGCGTGTGGCAGGCACCGGGACGCGTGAACCTGATCGGCGAACACACCGATTACAACGAGGGCTTCGTGTTGCCTTTCGCCATCGACAAGACCGCGAAGGTTGCAGTCCGGATCCGCCATGATTCACGAGTCCGGCTGCTGTCCACTTTCGGCGGGCAGGGCCTGGTCGAAGCCGACGTCGACATGTTGGTCCCGGAAGCAGCCAAGGGCTGGACGAAGTATCCGCTCGGCGTAGCCTGGGCCTTGCAACAGCGCGGCATCCTTGTCCCGGGTTTCGACCTCCTCATGGATTCGGATGTCCCCCTTGGCGCGGGACTGTCCTCGTCGCACGCCATCGAATGCGCCGTCATCTCGGCCCTCAACGAGCTGAGCGGTGCGGGACTGGGCGCCGAAGACATGGTCCTCGCAACTCAGAGGGCCGAAAACGACTTCGTGGGCGCCCCCACCGGAATCATGGATCAGTCGGCATCGCTTCGCGGGTCAAAGGGCCATGCGGTCTTCCTTGACTGCCGCGACCAGAGCGTCCAACTGGTTCCCTTCGACGCGGAGGAAGCCGGGCTCGTGCTGCTGGTCATCGACACCAAGGTCTCCCATTCGCATGCCGACGGCGGCTATGCCTCCCGGCGGGCTTCCTGCGAGCTCGGGGCCCAAGTCCTGGGGGTCCCGGCGCTCCGCGACGTCGGCATCGGCGATCTGGAGGAAGCCAGCGGCCTCCTGGACAGCACCACTTTCCGGCGGGTGCGGCACATCGTCACGGAGAACGACCGCGTGCTGCAGACCGTGGAACGCCTCACCACGGACGGACCCGCCCACATCGGCAGGCTCCTGGATGCGAGCCATGCGTCCATGCGCGATGACTTCGAGATCTCGTGCCCGGAACTGGATCTGGCGGTGGAAACCTCCCGCGCCCACGGCGCCATAGGCGCTCGGATGACGGGCGGCGGCTTCGGCGGCTCTGCCATCGCCCTCACCCCGGTGGGCCACGAGCAGGAGGTGCGCGACGCCGTCGTACGCGCCTTCGAGGCTGCCGGTTTCACGACGCCGGACATCTTCACCGTGACTCCGGCCGCCGGGGCCACACGCCTCGCCTGACGTCGGCGCATCCGTCTCCTTTCGGCGAGCTGCCCCCGGCGTAAGCTGGGGGCATGACTGAGGCCGTCATCGTTTCCACCGCCAGAAGCCCGATTGGACGGGCCTTCAAAGGGTCCCTCAAGGACGAACGTCCTGACGACCTCGCGGCGGCGATGGTGACTGCGGCGCTGGCGAAGATTCCGGCTTTCGATCCCGGAGCACTGGACGGCCGCGGCCTCGATGACCTCTACCTTGGCTGCGCCGAGCCCAGCGGCGAAGCGGGTTCAAACATGGCCAGAGTGGTGACCGTCCTGGCCGGCCTGGACACCGTCCCGGCGGCCACGATCAACCGCTTCTGCGCCTCGAGCCTGCAGACCCTGCGGATGGCCTTCCACGCGATCAGCTCCGGGGAAGGTCACGCCTTCGTCTCTGCGGGCGTCGAGTCGGTGTCCCGCTACCAGAACTGGGTCGGGGCAGGAGAAACGGACACGAGCCTGCACAACCCCCTGTTTGAAGCCGCGCGCGCCCGCACGGCCGCCCGGGCTGCGTCCAACACCCCGTGGACGGATCCCCGCATGGGTGGACGGATGCCGGACGTCTACATTGCGATGGGACAGACCGCGGAAAACGTCGCCACGAGCCACGGAATCAGCCGGGCGGAACAGGATCTGTGGGCGGTCCAGAGCCAGAACCGCGCTGAAGCGGCCATTGCCTCCGGTTTCTACGCCCGCGAGATCACGCCGTACACCCGCAAGGACGGCACCGTCGTCGAGCGCGATGATTCACCCCGCGCCGGTGTCACCCTTGAAGCGGTCAGCGCCTTGGAGCCGGTCTTCCGCAAAGAAGGGACCGTGACCGCCGGGAATGCATGCCCGCTCAACGATGGTGCCGCCGCCGTGGTGGTCATGAGCGATTTCCGGGCCCGGGAGCTTGGCCTGGAACCGCTGGCACGTATCGTCTCCACAGGCGTCAGCGCCCTTTCACCGGAACTCATGGGCATGGGGCCCGTGGAATCATCGCGCCGGGCCCTTGCCCTGGCGGGGCTGAGCATGGCGGACATTGACCTCGTGGAACTCAACGAAGCCTTCGCCGTCCAGGTGGTAGCGAGCGCCCGCGAACTCGGCATCGACCCGGAGAAGCTCAACGTTCATGGAGGCGCCATCGCCCTCGGCCACCCCTTTGGCATGACAGGCGCCCGCATGACCACTACCTTGCTCAATGGCCTCCGCGAACGGGATGGCACCTTGGGACTGGCGACGCTGTGCGTCGGTGGCGGGCAAGGCATGGCTGTGGTCTTCGAGCGGCTGTCATAAGCCGCTTCGGAAAGACACGTAGTGCCCCTGAAGATGGATCTTCAGGGGCACTCCGCTCAACAAGTCCTGGGAGCTTAGTCGTCGCCGCGCAGGATCGCCAGCAGGCGGATGATCTCCACGTAGAGCCACACGAGCGTGACGGTCAGGCCGAAAGCGGCGGTCCAGGAGTATTTCTCCGGAGCGCCCTGCCGGACACCCTGTTCGATGCTCGTGAAGTCCATGACCAGGGAGAACGCGGCCAGGCCGATCGCCAGGATGCCGATGAAAACGCCCAGCGGGATGCCGAAGATGTGCACGCTGCTGCTCAGGCCGAACGGCGACTGGACCGCGCCGGTCCACACCAGGACCATGTTGATGACTGCGAAGACGAGGTAGCCGAGCGTCGCGATCATGAAGAAGCGAATTGCCTTGGGGGTGGCACGCACCTTGCCGCTCTTGAAGAGAGCCAACGTGACGCCGAACACCGCGAGGGTACCAATGACTGCCTGCAGGCCGACTCCCGGGAACATGCCATCCAGGAGGCGGGTCAGGCCACCGAGGAACAAGCCCTCAAGTCCGGCGTAGCTCAGGATCAGCGCCGGGGACGGCTGCTTCTTGAAGGAGTTGACCATGCCCAGGGCGAAGCCGCCCAGCGCTCCGACAATCATGAGGAGACTTGCCGTGCCGGGAGCCACGAACAATGTGACGGCTGCGCCAAGCAACAGCACCGCAAGGCAGGCCGCAGTCTTGACGATGACGTCGTCGAAAGTCATACGGCCGGTCTCGGCCGGACCGGCTGCGGGCTGGTTGTACATCTGCTGCAGCTGATCGCTCGTCATGGGCGGCTGTGCCGCCCAGGCAGGCTGGCCATACTGAGGCTGGCCGTACTGAGGCTGGCCGTACTGGTTCTGGCCGTGGGAATAGCTGGGAACAGGCGGAGCCTGTGTGGCTCCACGGAAATTCTTTCCGTTGAAGATCGGGTTGCCGCCGAGTGCCATGGTGGGTGTCCTTCTTGCCGTGGGTGCGAAGTGATAGTTCACGCTACCAATTCCCACGCTTGGTCCGCACCGAAAGTTCCACCACCGCTGATGCCGGCACCCTCCTTGTTGTGAGGGTGCCGGCACATGCGGTTATCCGACGCCGAGGTACGCTTCCTTGACCGCCGGGTTGGCGAGCAGTTCCTTGCCGGTTCCCCTGTGCGTAATTGACCCGGTTTCCAGGACAAAAGCACGGTGTGCGCGGGCGAGGGCCTGGTTGGCGTTTTGCTCCACCAGAAGCACCGTGGTGCCTTGCTTGTTGATCTCGGTGACAATCTTGAAGATCTGGCGGATGAACTGCGGAGCAAGCCCCATGGAAGGTTCATCCAGCAGCAAGAGCTTCGGGTTGGACATCAGCGCCCGGCCAATCGCGAGCATCTGTTGTTCGCCACCGCTCATGGTGCCGCCAAACTGCTTGATACGCTCCTTCAACCGGGGAAACAGGTCGAAGACGCGCTCCAAATCGTCTGACACCTTGGTCCGGTCCTTGCGGCCGTAGGAGCCCATGTCAAGGTTCTCCTCCACCGTCATGCCAGGGAAGATTCCGCGTCCCTCAGGCGCCTGCGAAATACCTTGGACGACCCGGACGTGCGCTTTCATCCTGGTGATGTCCTGGCCCTCGAAGGTGATGGAGCCGGCCGAGGGAGTCAGCAATCCGGAGATGGTCCTCATGGTGGTGGTTTTGCCGGCACCGTTGGCGCCGATGAGCGAGACGATTTCGCCTTCCTCCACGCTGAACGACATGTCCGAAATGGCTTGGATCCGGCCGTAATGGACGGATACGTTCTTCAGCTCAAGCAAGGTCATCTTCAGGCTCCCCGAGATAGGCGGAAATAACTTTCGGGTCATCGCGGATAATCTTGGGCAACGCATCCGCGATCTTTTTCCCGAACTCCAGGACCACGATCCGGTCGGTCACGCCCATGACCAACTTCATGTCGTGCTCAATGAGCAGGACCGTGTAGCCGTCGTCACGGATGGTCCGGATCAGGGCCATGAGTTCTTCTTTTTCCGCGGGATTGAACCCGGCCGCAGGCTCATCCAGGCACAAGACCTTAGGGTCGGTGGCCAGCGCCCGCGCGATTTCCAGGCGGCGCTGGTAACCGTAAGGAAGGTGCCGCGACAAGAAGTGGGCATGATCGGCGATCCCAACGAACTCAAGCAATGCCATGCCGCGTTCAATGGCGGTTTTCTCTTCCCGGACGTGGGTCGGCAGACGCAGGAGTGCCCCGCCGACGCTCGTGCGGTGGCGTGCATCGAGACCGACAACCACGTTTTCCAAAGCTGTCATCTCACCAAAAAGGCGGATGTTTTGGAAGGTCCTGGCCAAGCCCCTCCTGGTGATTCTGTGCTGCGGCAAGCCGTTGAGCAATTGGCCTTCGAGCAAGACCTTGCCGGACGTCGGCTTGTACACACCTGTCATGGCATTGAAACACGTGGTTTTGCCGGCGCCGTTGGGGCCGATCAAACCCAGGATTTCGCCTCTGTTGATATCAAACGTGACATTGTCCAGAGCCGTCAGGCCGCCGAATTTGATCGTGAGGTCCTGGACCTGCACCAAGGCCTCACCCACTTTGGTGACGATGTCCCTCTCAGGGGCCACCTTCCCGGCGACCTCAAGGTCCACACCTTGTTCCTTGAGTGCCTCTACATCAATATCCGGTTCGATTGCTTCACTCATTTGTCAGCCCCCTTTCCCGGTTCCAAAACGACTTTGCCCGAAGGAGGGATGTCGCCGACGGCGCCCTTGAGCTTGTTGTAAGCCAAGCGTCCGTAGGCGAGGAGGCTCTGGCGTGCCGGCAGGAGACCGCCGGGCCGGAAAATCATGATGACCACCAGCGCCGCACCAAAGATCAGGTACTTGAACTCGGCAATCGCGGTAAAGCGGAGCGGAATATATGCCACCAACGCACCACCAAGAATCGCACCAACCTTGTTTCCCGTGCCGCCCATGACAACAGCAGCGACGAACAGGATTGAGGTGGCGATGTCGAATTTCTGGTTGTTCACAAAACCCACTTGGCCCGCGAACAAAGCACCCGAGAGTCCGCCCACGGAAGCACCAATCGCGAAGGCCCATACCTTGTACTTGAACGTGGGGACGCCCATGATTTCCGCGGCGTCTTCATCTTCACGGATGGCAATCCACGCGCGTCCCACGCGGCTGCGCTCCAGGTTTCCGGCCGCCAAGAGCACCAAAATGATAATGGTCAGCGTCAACCAGTACCACGGAGTTCCGCTCGAGTTCAGGAAGATTGGTTGGCCGCTTGAATCGGTTCCCGGAGGGTGTCCGACATTTTGGAAACCAACCTGGCCTTTCATCGCCGGAATGATGGTGGCCAAAATGCGAACGATCTCGCCGAAGCCGAGCGTGACGATAGCCAGGTAGTCGCCGCGGAGGCGAAGAGTAGGCACACCCAGGACCACGCCAAAGAACATGGCGACAGCCATCGCCAGGGGCAGCGTCCACAAGTAGGGAATGTGCACATACGGCGAGTCCGGGCTGGTAAACATTGCTGCCGTGTAGGAACCCAGGGCAAAGAATGCCACGTAGCCCAAGTCAAGGAGGCCCGCATAGCCGACCACTACGTTCAAGCCCACAGCCACCAAGGCATAGACGGACATTTGGGCGAGCGCGATTTGCCAATTGTTACCCGGCTCCGTCGTGATCAGCGGCGGATTGAGGATGGGAAGCAAATACGCAATGACAACGACGACGATCAGGATCAGCCATTGGGTTTGGCGCGGGAGAGCGTTCCATTTGTCGCTCAGTCCCGGGAACCAGCCTTTGCGCTGCCGCATCCTGGCTTCGCGATCGGCGATCTCCTGTGCTGAAGCATCATCGGGAATAAGCGTGGGGCCGTCTGTTGTGCTCATGCCTTACTCTTTCCAAGCGAGCTACCCAAGACACCTTCGGGTCGCACAATCAATACCAACACCAGGACCACGAACGCGACAACGTCCGTCCATTGGGAACTACCCAGGAGCACCTGGCCGTAGTTGCCAATCAAACCGATCAGCAGGCCGCCCAGCAAAGCACCGCGCACATTGCCGATGCCTCCGAGGACAGCGGCCGCGAAGGCTTTGACGCCGAGGATGAATCCGCCGTTGTATTGCACGCCGGACGGGATTTTCATGACGTAGAACAAGGCAGCTGCTCCGGCCAGGATCCCGCCGATGATAAACGTGGTCACAATGATCTTTTCCTTGTTGACACCCATCAAGGTTGCGGTGTCCGGGTCCTGCGCCACGGCACGGATGCCTCGGCCGGTCCGGGACCGCCTAATGAACTGATCAGTGGCGATCATGAGGATAATCGCGGCGACGACAATAACCACTTGCTGCGAGTCGACGATAGTCCCGAAGACGTCGAAAATTGCAAGCGGCCGGAACATCGTCAGCGCAGCCTCCGGGCTCGGTCCGCGCCACCAGTAGATCGTGTACTGAATGGCGAAGGAAACACCGATGGCGGTAATCAAGAATGCCAGGCGGGGCGCCTTGCGCTGCCGCAAGGGTTTATAAGCCACCCGTTCAACGATCACCGCCATCAAGGCTGAGGCGATAATGGCGACGACGAGGGCGAGGACAAGGTTTCCCACGATGGCCCAAAAACCCAGCCTCGGAGCAGAGGGTCCGAAATTCAGGGCGCTGAGGGTAAAGAACACTCCGTAACACCCCGTGATGAACACTTCGGAGTGGGCAAAGTTGATGAGGTTGAGAACGCCGTAGACGAGGGTGTAACCGAGGGCAACCAATGCGTAAATTGCCCCGAAGGTCAACCCGTCAAAGGTTGAACTCCAGAAGTTTTGGGTGAACGAGTTTACGTCGAACGTGATCCACGTGTCGTCCACGGGAACCGAGTGGAGCAGGTTGGGAATTACTTCACTGATCATGGCACTTCCTGATGTAATCAAAAGAAATGCTGGGGGTCGGCATGGATGCTAACCCCCAGCATTCATCTGGGCTCGGTGTTATTTTCCGATGACGCCGATGGGAACGATCTTGCCGTTCTCAACTTTGTAGCCGTAAACATCAGGCGTTGCCAGTTCGCCGGTTGCATCCCACTTGTAGTGCTTCGACAGGCCGTCTGCATCGTAGGACTTGACCCAGGAAAGAAGGTCCGCGCGGGACTGCTTGCCCTTGTCGATACCGGAGAGCAAGACCGTGGCTGCGTCGTAGCCTTCAATGGAGTAGGTTCCGGGCTCAGCGTTGGCCAGCTTCTTGTACTCGGACTCGAAGCTCGGGATCAGCTCGCCGGGGATGCACGGGCAGGTGAAGTACGAGTTCGACGACGCGTCGCCGGCCTGCTTGATGAACTGGTCATCCTTCACGCCATCCGGACCCACGAAGGAGCCGGTGAATCCCTTTCCAACCAGCTGCTGGTCGAAGGGAGCGCCTTCTGCGTAGTAGCCGGCGTAGTAGACGGTGTCTGCCTTGGCGTTCATGATCTTGGAAATCACGGCCGAGAAGTCCTTCTGGCCTGTGACAACCTTGTCGGAGCCCACCATCGCGGAGCCAAGGGCCGCGGACGTTGTGGTTCCCAAACCGATGCCGTAGTCAGAATCGTCCTGGACGAGGTAGACCTTCTTTGCCTGCAGCTTGTCCGTGAGGAACTTCGCCGCAGCCGGACCCTGGACGGCGTCATTGCCGAGGGCACGGAAGAAGGTGGTCCAGCCGTTCTTCGTCAGGCTCGGGTTGGTTGCGGAGGGCGTGATGTGCACCAAACCCTTCTGCTCGAAGATGTTGCCGGTGGCCTTGGATTCTCCCGAGAACGGCAGACCCACCACGCCGACGATGTCCGGCTCGGACACAATCTGCGTTACCGGGCCAGTGGCCTTGTTCGGATCGCCTTCAGTATCGAATTTCTTGAACTGCACCTGGCAGCCGGGGTTCGCGGTGTTGTGCTGGTTGATGGCCAGTTGGATGCCGTTGAAGATGTTAATACCCAGCTGGGCGTTGGGTCCTGTTTCGGCACCGGCATAGGCGAGGGTGGTGGTTGACGGGCAATTTGCCTTGCCATCGCCTGCAGGCAAAACAGCTCCGGCAGGAACGTCGACTTTGGAAATCGCAGGGATATTGATCCTGCCGCCGCCACCCGAGGTTTCGGTGCCGCTGGGGGCAGTCTGATTCGCACAGCCCGCCACTAGCATGCCGAGGGTGGCTGCTGCTGCAATCGCCGAAATGACTTTCTTCCTGTACATAAATAGCCTCCGCGGTGCGTCTGATTCGTGGTCATTCGCCCGAAGTCACTTTCACTTCGAACATGTTCCATGAGAGTACTACCAAATATGTGTCCTAGAACACATATACGCAGGTCAGGATCTAATAACGGTGTGTCACCGTCCAGTCCGGACCGCCCTTCGCATGAACGCGGGGTTAAATTCCTGTCACGGCACAGCTTGGCGCAACAAGGGGGACGGCACGGTTCGCATTTCGCATGCGTGCCCCAGGTGGGACTCGAACCCACAACACGCGGATTTTAAGTCCGCTGCCTCTGCCAATTGGGCTACTGGGGCGCCCGGATAATGGTAACCCAGTGCACACCCTCCTTCGTGTCCTAGCGCCGTTCAAACGGCGCGGCATAACGGAAGGTGCCACTGACGCCGTCGGGCCATGCTTTGAGGGGCAACAGCTGGAAATGGTCTCCCCACCCGGCGTCGGGGGCCATCACGCCCAGCGTGCGGGCGGGTAGAAATCCGAAGCGCGGATAGTACTCGGTGCTGCCCAGCAGTGCGATGCCCGGTTCGCCCGCCTCGTCGGCCCGTCGGACGGTTTCCCGCAAGAGCGCAGATCCGATGCCGCGCCGCTGCAGGTGCGGCTCGACGCTGATGGGGCCAAGCCCCAAAAGCCGGAGCTCCCCGACCAGGCCGCGGGTACTGATGACGTGGCCCACGATCTCACCGGCAATCTCGGCCACGATGCTGAACTGCGGCAAGTACTCATCGCAGTCGAAGAGTTCACGCAGCAGCGTCACTTCGGCAGGGACTCCTTCGACGGGCAGCCCGGTGACCGGGCTGGTGGAAAAGGCGGCAGCGGTGAGCGCAAGCACGGACTCGCGATCCGCCTTCCTCTCCGATCGCAGCACCAAACCCTGGCCCAGCAGTCCAAGCACGTCCATGGCGTGGCCGCGTTCGGCGGATGGAACCAACAGGTGGTCGTGATGGAACCCGGCCAGGACGTTGCAGCTGATACCGGCTGCCGTGAGGGCCGCGCTGACCGCCGCGGTGAGCCCCACAGCTTCCAACGCGGAGTGGATCTGAAGGGTGATCCACGCTGCCACGAAATCGTACGCCAGTCCCAGTCGCTCGGCTTCCTCCCGGCACAGCACCACTGTAAGGCCCTCCGCCTCGCGGACAGCGGCTTCGATACGGCCCTCAAGCGGTTTGCCGTGCGGCCACAACGCGTACACGTAGTCGCCGTCCCGAAGCACGGGGTGCATGGATCTCAGGAGGGTCGTCAGATCGCTTTCGCCAGCCATGCTGCAAGTCTAGGACCCGCTATTAAACGACGACGGCGGCCGCCTCCCGCGTGGGAGATGGCCGCCGTCGGCGGGACTGCTTGGGGTTCGCTACTTGGCGTCAGCCGTGACCGGAGCCTTGGCTTCAGCGGGCTCGGCAGCCGGCGCAGGTGCGGCGGCCGGCTTGGGAGCCGGAGTAGCCGCGGCCACGAAGGCGCCACGCGGGTTGTCGAGGTCCAGCAGCTGGGTGGTGTCGCGGCCCATGGTCATGCCCAGGATCCAGTTGAAGATCACGCGGACCTTGCGCTCGCCGGTGGGGATGGCCAGGCCGTGGTAGCCGCGGTGGGCCAGCCAGGCGAGTCCGCCCTTGAGGCCGATACGGCCCAGGATGTTGATGTTGGCAACGCCCTTCCATTCGCCGAAGCCGGCAACCGCACCGAGGTTCTTGTGCTTGTAGTCGCCCATGGGCTTGTCCCAGCGGGAGGCCCACAGGTTCTTGGCGAGGCGCTTGGCCTGGCGCAGTGCGTGCTGGGCGTTGGGAACGCAGGTGCCGTCCGGCAGGCCGCTGCCCGTGAGGTCCGGGACGGCAGCGATGTCGCCGGCCGCCCAGGCGTTGTCGACGATGCCTTCGTCGCCCGCGATGCGCAGGTCCGGGAGGACACGGACCCGTCCGCGCGGCTCGAGCGGGAAGTCGGTGGAACGGATCATCGGGTTGGCCTGCACGCCTGCAGTCCACACGAGGGTGTCGGCTTCGAACTCCTGGGCAGGGGTCTTGTCCGGCAGGTTGATGAGCTTGAGGCTTCCCTCTGCGTTGTCGAGGGAGGTGTTGAGCAGGACCTCGATGCCGCGGCTGCGCAGGTGTTCAACAACCCACTCTGCCTGGGCTGCGGTGACCTCGGGCATGATGCGGCCCATGGCTTCGACAAGAACGAAGCGGACTTCTTCCTGGCGGATACGCGGGTTGTTCTTGACGGCGGCGCGGGCGAGGTCTTCCATTTCGGTGATGCACTCGATACCTGCGAAACCGCCACCCACGACCACGAAGGTCAGGGCTTTGGCGCGCTCGGCGGCGTCCGTCATGGTGGAGGCGACCTCGATGCGCTCAAGGACCTTGTTTCGCAGGGCGACCGCTTCTTCGATGGTCTTCAGGCCAATGCCTTCGTCAGCGAGGCCCTTGATGGGGAACGTGCGGGTGATGGCACCGGCGGCAACCACGACGTCGAAGTACGGGATCTCGAAAGGCTCTCCACCGTCGGCCGGAGCAACAACGGCGGTGCGGTTCTTGTGGTCGATGCTGGTAACGCGGCCCTGGATGAGTTCCGTCTGCTTGAGGTGCTGGCGGTGCGAGACGACGGCGTGGCGTGCCTCGATGTTGCCGCCGGCCACCTCGGGGAGGAAGGGCTGGTAGGTCATGTAGGGAAGGGGATCAACGACGGTGACGATTCCGCCGGCGTTCGCGATCTTCTTCTGCAGCTTGAGTGCTACGTACAGGCCGACGTATCCGCCGCCGACAACGAGAACACGGGGACGGTCAATGAGCTCAGGGGTGGTTGCCATAACAATAGAGTACAGCACCTTGTGAAAATCTTCACTAACTATTTCCCGAAGCTACACGCTAGCGCCGGGGGCTATTTCGGGGCGCTCGGATCCACGACGTCCCCCACGCCGGTCGAGGTCTCGTCGGGCAGTTCCGGGGACGTCCGGTAGGCGCGCCTCAATTGGACGGAGGCGCCCGCAACGATCGCAACGAAAAGCGAACCAAAGCCGATGACCACCGCGGCCGGTACCGCAGTGTCGGCCTGCGAGGGCGCCTTCGCCGCAGGAACTGTGGGATCCGCCAAGGTGGCCGCGGGTATGCTCGGCTTCGATGTTGACGGAGGTGTGGGGCTGCTGAGGTCCCCGCGCCGATGCACCCGGATCCAGTCCGCAATCGATCCCACCGGATTGCTCGCTACCTCGGGCACATCGGCTTTCAGGGCCGCCTCGGCGTTGAGGATGCCGTACCCGTAGATGGGGTCCTTGCCGGGCGCCCCTGCATCCTCGGCCGTCGACACAATTCTGTTGATGACCTGTTTGGCGCTCATATCCGGCCATTTCGAGCGGATAAGAGCCGCGACCCCGGAGACAATCGGCGCGGAGCCGGACGTGCCGGCCCAGTCTTCATAGCTACCCCCAGGCAGTCCGCCCACGAGCTTTTCCGCGGGGGCCGAGACGCCGATGCTGATTCCCTGCGAAGAAGCGTCGACGCTGGCCGTGCGGTTCCGGTCGAGTCCTGCCACGGTCAGCACGCCCGGAATCGTGGCCGGCGCGCCCACCTGGACGTTTCCACCGATCCGGTTGCCCGCCGCGGCCACAATGACCACGTCCTTTTGTTCGGCATAGAGGAACGCCGCGTCCCAGCTCTGGGGCCAATCAGGCGAGGTGCTGCCGAGGGAAATATTGATGACCTTGGCGCCGTTGTCCACTGCCCATCGGACAGCTTCGGGAATCTGTTCCTGGTCCGTCTTCCCCGCGGGATTCGGCGAACCGAGCCAAGCGGAAACGGACAGGATCTGGGCCTCGGGCGCGACGCCGACGATTCCGTCCGGGCCGACACTGGAACCGGACGAAGGAGACGACGCCGGCGACGGAGACGAGGGAGTGGTCGATGGACTGGCCGAAGCGTGTCCACGCCCTGCGAGGAGCGTGGCGACGAGGGTCCCGTGCTCGGGTTTGGCACCGATGCTCTTCTGACCGTTCGGATCTCCCGCACCCGAAGCATCGGTTCCGCCGACCACCGCGCCCTTGAGGTCGGGGTGTTGCCCGTCCACTCCGCTGTCGATGATGGCCACCTTCACCCCGGCGCCCTTTGATACCTGCCAGGCTGCGGAGATGCCGTACTCGTTGAGCCAGTATTCCTTGTCCCGCCAAGAGTCGGCGAACGCCGAAGGGGCAGTGAGCAGTGCCCCTGCAAGGCTTCCCCCGGCCAGCATGGCGGCCAGCGCGGCCGATGCTGTCCGGCGGCGCCAACTGTGTGGCAACGTCATCAGCGAATACCCATGCTCAACGAATACTCAGCGCGATGCCGTCGAGGATGTCGTGCTCGCTCGAGATGGCAGCCGTGATGGAGCCCTCTCCGAGCTCGGCCAGGCGCTGGAGGATGCGGCGCCAGACGAGGGCTCCGGCGCCGATGACGTCCACGCGTCCGGGGTGCATGTAGGGCAGCCGGGCACGTTCCTCGCGGCTCATTTCCAGCAAACTTGTGGCCGCGTCGCTGATGGTCGCCAGGTCCAGGCTGGCACCGTGGATGAGTGCGGGATCGTACTCGTCCAGGCCCAAAGCGTGCGCCGTGATGGTGGTGACGGTACCGGCAACGCCCACGACGGCGGTGGCCCGGCCCAGCGGGACCGTGCGGGCCACGAGGTCCATGGCTGCGTCGACGTCGGCTTCCGCGGCGGAGATCTGCGCCGGCGTCGGAGGGTCGCTGCGGAGGTGCCGCTCGGTCAGCCGCACGCAGCCGATGTCGACGGATTTGGCGGCAATGACGCCGTCGGAGTCTCCGAGGACGAACTCGGTGCTTCCGCCACCAAGATCCACCACAAGCACTGGGTCCTTGCCGCGCGAAGGCAGCACACTGCTTGCGCCGGCGAAGGACAGCGAGGCTTCTTCGTCACCGGAGATGACCTCGGGTTCGACGCCCAGCAGCTCGCGGATCCCGTCAACGAAGACGTCCCGGTTACGGGCGTCCCGGCTGGCAGAGGTCGCGACGAAACGGATGCCCCGGGCGCCGTGATGGCGGATCAGTTCGGCGTAGTCGGCGGTTGCCGCAAAGGTGCGTTCGAGCGCCTCGGGGGCAAGTTCGCCGGTGGCGTCAACTCCTTGGCCGAGGCGCACAACGCGCATTTCGCGGACAACGTCCCGCAACGGAAAGCCTGCGTCCGCGCCGTTCGCATCCGCGATCAGGAGCCGGATCGAATTGGTACCGCAGTCGATGGCGGCTACCCGGTTCATAGGTTGAGCTCCCCTGCGGCTGGTTCCCCTGATGGCTCTGATGCTTGGGAGGCCTTGGATTTGCGGACCGGGGACGGACGGCCCACGATGTCCGGCAGGCCCTGCGGTCCGTGGCGGCTGAGGTCCCTGGACGGGGCCTCCCCCGCGCTGTCCCACGCGCCGTCGCAATAGCAGCGGTCCGCGGTCCACCATTCACTGATCGCTTCTATGGCCTCGTCGCCGAGCGGATTGACGCCGGGACCGGCGGCCAGGGAGTGGCCAACCAGTACGTGCAGGCACTTGACGCGGGTGGGCATGCCGCCGGCAGAGACGCCTGCTATTTCTGGAACGTCGCCGGTGCCGGCACGTCCGGCAATCTCGTCACGTGCCTGGAGATAGGCTTCGTGGGCGCTCCTGTAGGCCGCGGCCAGTGGCTCGTCAGCGGTGAGACGTTCGTTCATCTCGTTCATGAGCCCGCCGGCTTCCAGCCGCGACACGGCGGCGGTGATGACGGGGTGCGTCAAGTAGAACGTCGTGGGAAACGGGGTGCCGTTGCTCAAGCGTGGAGCGGTCGCGGCGACCAGGGGGTTGCCGCACACGCAGCGCGCCGGGATTTCGACGACGTCGCGCACCGGCCGTCCGAGCTGGCGGCTGAGGATCTCGAGATCGTGTGCTGATGGCTTGCGGGACACCTGCGATGCAGGTGCCGAGTTGTCTTCCACTGGCGCTGCCATCCTTCCTGCCCTGTTTGGCCGCGCCCATCAGGGCGCGACGGCGGCGGGCACCGCATCTAGTCTGTTGCCGAGCGCCTGATGGATTCCCACAGGCCATCCACCCATGGCAGATTGGACGGGCTTCCGGAAGTTCCCGAGCTGGTGCTTCCGCCCGGTGTCCCGGCGGGAACGTCTCCACCAAACACCCAGTAGCCTGCTTCACCCGGCATAACCATGTTAATGCGATCCCGGGCTTGTTGTTTCACATAGTTGGGGTCCTGCCACCGCGTGATCTGCTTCTGGAGGCTCGCCTGCTCGGCCTGTTTGCCGGCAATATCGGCTTCCAAGCTGGAGATTTCCGCCTTTTTCTCCAACCAGATCTTGACTGTGGGCGCGAGCATGATGGTGATCGCGATCATGACCACGGCGAGGGCAAGCATCCGGCCGGAGAACGCCTTCGCGGGCACAGGGCGCGCGCTGTGGTCCTTGTCGGTGTGCGCGGAGCCGGCACCGGACGTTTTGTTGGATGCCTTGCCGACAACCGGGGTGCTTCCCGTTCTGCCCGGAAGTGAACGTCCCGGTTTCGCCGCAGAACCAGCCTTGGATCCGGACTGGCCCGTGCTTTGGGTGCCGCCTTCGGCTTTGGCATTGGACGACGTCCTGGACCCGGCGTTAACCGGGTTCTCTCGCTGGGCAGCGCTTGCCTTGCGGGATTCGCCGAAGTCGGCACGGATGACATGGCCGCCGTCGGCACTTTTTTGGGGCGAGCGGCCGAGGGCATCTGCCCGGGGGACCTTGGGGCGGCGGGTGGCCATGACACTCCTGTAATGCCTGGTGCTTGCCTGGCGGGTTGCTGCGCGTTGCTTGCCTCACGGAGCCTGCGGTTTGCCGAAGTGCTCGCACATTTCGTTAAACAGAACCGGTGGCTATGGTCTTTCCACCATAGCCACCGGTCAGCTGTTTCAGCGGATACTAGCCCTTGAAACGCGGGAAAGCGCTGCGGCCGGCGTAGCGAGCGGCGTCATCGAGTTCTTCTTCGATGCGCAGCAGCTGGTTGTACTTGGCGACGCGCTCGGAGCGGGCCGGGGCACCGGTCTTGATCTGGCCCGCGTTGGTGGCAACCGCGATGTCAGCAATCGTGGTGTCCTCGGTTTCGCCGGAGCGGTGCGAGGTGATGGTGGTGTAGCCGGAGCGCTGGGCCAGGGAAACGGCGTCCAGGGTTTCGGTCAGGGAACCGATCTGGTTGACCTTGACGAGCAGGGAGTTGGCCGTGGCAGAGTCGATGCCCTGCTGCAGGCGGATCGGGTTGGTGACGAAGAGGTCGTCGCCAACCAGCTGGACCTTGTCACCGATGGCGTCGGTGAGGGTCTTCCAGCCTTCCCAGTCGTTTTCGTCCAGCGGGTCTTCGATAGAGACAAGCGGGTAGTCGGCAACGAGTTCGGCGTAGTAGGCGCTCATCTCGGTGGCCGAGAGTGCCTTGCCTTCGAACTGGTAGGCGCCGTCCTTGTAGAACTCGGAGGAGGCGACGTCCAGGGCAAGGGCGATGTCCTTGCCCGGGGTGTAGCCGGCGTTCTTGATGGCTTCCTGGATCAGGTCCAGTGCAGCGCGGTTGGACGGCAGGTTCGGCGCGAAGCCGCCTTCGTCGCCGAGGCCGGTGGAGAGGCCCTTGGCCTGCAGGACCGACTTGAGGTTGTGGTAGACCTCAACGCCCCAGCGCAGGCCTTCGGAGAAGGTCTCGGCGCCGATCGGAGCGATCATGAATTCCTGGATGTCGACGTCGGAGTCGGCGTGGGAGCCACCGTTGAGGATGTTCATCAGCGGGACGGGCAGGACGTGCGCGTTCGGGCCGCCCAGGTACTTGTACAGGGGGAGGTCGGCGGAGGCGGCGGCGGCGTTGGCCACTGCGAGGGAGACGCCGAGGATGGCGTTCGCGCCGAGCTTGCCCTTGTTCGGGGTGCCGTCGAGGTCGATCATGGCCTGGTCGATGCTGCGCTGGTCCGTGGCGTCGAAGCCGATCAGGGCCGGAGCGATTTCGTCGATGACCGCGTCAACGGCCTTCTGGACGCCCTTGCCGAGGTAACGGCCTTTGTCGCCGTCGCGCAGCTCAACGGCTTCGTGCTCGCCGGTGGAAGCACCGGAGGGAACTGCCGCGCGGCCGATCTGGCCATCGGAAAGCAGAACTTCAACTTCTACTGTCGGGTTTCCGCGGGAATCAAGGATCTCGCGGGCGTGGATGGCATCGATAAGCGCCATGGACTGCTCCTTATGGTGAAGCGATTTACTGGGAATCTTGAGGGAAATTCTCGACGTCCTCGTCGCCACTAGCCTAGTCGAGACCGGCCAAGGTTACGGAACAGCGTCGGAACCCTCACGTTTTGTGGCTTCGCCGTCGCGGCCCTGGTAGCGGCGGACGGCACCGCGCAAGGCCCGTTCGGCATCGAAGCCCTTCTCCCTTGAGCCCGCGACGACGGCAAGCAGCAAGTCTCCTAGCGCAACTTCGGAGTCGGGAATCTCCACCGCCGCCACTGGACGGCCGTCCCGTTCCGGGCCGCCTGCGCGCTCTGACCGCTCGGCACGGTCAAGCGATTTTTGCGCCAGGGCGAGGGCGGGAAGGTGAGGTGGTATTCCTTCGAAGGGATCCGAGCGCCCGGGCTTTTCGGCCTTTTTCGCGGCGTCCCACTTTTCGACGATCTCCTCCACGGTGGCCGGGAAGGATTCCTGCAAGGACCCGTCCGGCTTGAAGACGTGCGGGTTGCGCCGCACCATCTTCTCCGTGATGGCGCGCGCGACGTCGTCGAACGTGAACTGTCCTTGCTCCTCGGCGAGCCGGGCGTGCAGCACCACTTGGAGCAGCACGTCGCCCAGCTCGCCGCGGAGTTCGTCGGCAGTATCGGAACCGGACGCACCGGCTTCGATCGAATCGACCACTTCGTACGCTTCCTCGATCAGGTACTCGACGAGCGATTCGTGGGTCAGCGCCCCCATCCAGGGACAGTGCTCGCGCAAAGAGGCAATTTTCCCCAGCAGCACCGCGACAGGACTTTCGGACGCGGCCACTGCAGGAGTCTGCTCAGCCAAGGTTGGCGTAGGCGTCGTTGATGTACTCCACCAACGCCTCTTTTTCATCCAGCGGCAGGAACGACGACTCGGCCGCGTTGAGCGTCAGTTCGAGAAGGTCGTCCAGATCGTAATCGAAGGTCTCCACGAGAAGCTCGAATTCATCGGTCAGCGTCACGCCGCTCATGAGCCGGTTGTCCGTGTTGATGGTGACGTTGAAGCCCAGCTGGTACAGCATGTCCAGCGGGTGGTTCTCGATGCCTTCGCCGAAGTTCGCGATCGCGCCGGTCTGCAGGTTGGACGAGGGGCAGATCTCCAGCGCGATTCCGCGGTCGCGGACCCAGCCGGCCACCTCACCCAAGGTGACCATGCCAACGGTGTCCTCGGCGTCGTCGTCGGCCTCATCGCCCTCGGCATCTTCGAACTCAACGGTGATGTCCTCCGCGATACGCACGCCGTGGCCCAAGCGCAGGGCACGGCCGTCCACGAGGGCGGACTGGATGCTGTCCAGGCCCGCGGCTTCGCCGGCGTGGACGGTAGCCGGAAAATTGTGCTCGGCCAGGTAGGTGAAGGCGTCCTTGAAACGGGAAGGCAGGAAGCCGTCTTCGGCCCCGGCGATGTCGAAGCCGACAGCTCCGTTGTAGCGGTGGCGTACGGCGAGCTCGGCAATTTCCTGGCCGCGGTCCGCGTGGCGCATCGCCGTGATGAGCTGGCCGACCTGGATTTGGCGCCCGGACTCCTCAACGGCGTCCACTCCGGCGTCGAGCCCTTCCTGGACCGCGTCCACAACCTCGTCCAGGGTGAGGCCCTTCTGCAGGTGCTGTTCGGGTGCCCAGCGGATCTCGCCGTACACGACGCCGTCGTCAGCCAGGTCCTCCACGAATTCCTTGGCGACGCGCGCCAGGCCTTCCTTGGTCTGCATGACAGCAATCGTGTGGTCAAAGGTTTCGAGGTAGCGGACCAAAGAACCGGAGTCAGCGGACTCACGGAACCACTGGCCCAGAGCTACGGGATCGGTGGAAGGCAAGGTATGGCCAACGGCCTCCGCCAGCTCGATGATGGTGGCTGGGCGCAGTCCCCCGTCCAGGTGGTCGTGAAGGGAAACTTTCGGCAGGCTCTTCAGGTCGAAGTCAAGGGCAGGGGCGGCATCAACAATAGGCTCAGTCACGTCTCAACTCTAGGGGGACGGAAGAAGCTTAGCCAGCAGGGTTTGAGCGGTCGACACCGGACGCCGCATTAACCGCGGTACCCGCGTCTGCTGCGGCTGCTTCAGCGGAAGCCGCTTCCTTCTTCTCCGCGTCCTTCTTTTCGAGGTGCTTGTGCCACCAACGCAAGGTGTGGTCCACGATGACGCCGAGTACCACAGCGAATGCCACGGCAATCCCCACGCCGAGGAGCGGGTTGTTGTGCACCCAGTGGCCGGCCAGCGATCCAATGCCGATCGAGTAACCTACCCAAGTGAAGCAGGCAAAGGCATCCAGGAAGAAGAAGGTCTTGTGGCGGAAGCCGGTCTGTCCGGCGACGTAGTTGACCGCCACCCGGCCCCACGGTATGTACCGGGCCGTGAAGATGAGCACGGCGCCGCGCTTGTCCAGCTCGTAGTGCGCCCAAGCGAACATCTTTTGGACCTTCGGCTTGCGCATCCATTTCCAGCGGTCCAGGCCGATCTTGCGGCCCAGCATGTAGGCCATGTTGTCGCCGGCCATGGCCCCGACAAGCGCAGTAGCGCCAAGGAGCCACAGGTTGGGCTCACCCCGGTGCATCGCAAGGGCCGAGAGCCCGACGATCGCGGTCTCACTGGGAAGGATCGTGGCAAAGCCGTCGATGAAAAAGAAAACCAGGAGCACCGGGTAGATCCACGGTTGCCCGGCGGCATGCTCGAGCATGTGGTTCATGAATTCCACGCAGGCATTGCTCCTCAAGGAAAGTCACACGGTCGCGTGACATAGATCGCTATCCAGTGTCCCACGGCCCGGGCGACGTTCGCTACGCCCCGGCCGGGGTGGAACACACTTTAAGGCTAGCTCGAAAGTCGAAATGGAAGCATCCACCCGTGGAGGGATCTTCCGGTGCCAAGCCCGTCATACCCAAGGAGGAGATGGCTCCCCTTCGCTACGTCTCCTACACGACGGATTCCTCTTCGGGCTCCCCGGTTTCTTCGCCCTCTTCGGTGGAAGGCGTGGCCCCGCGGACTTTGCTGATGATCCGGTCCACGATGATTCCCAGGATGACGGCCGCGACGATCGCGATGACCGCTCCGAGCAGGTGGTTGTGCTCGAACCATTGGCCGAAGAACACGCCGATGGCCACCGAATAGCTGGCCCACAGAACGGCGGACATGGCCGTGAGCGCCACAAACATGCCGTGCGGGAAGTGGGTTGCTCCGGCTGTGAGGTTGACCGCCACCCGGCCTATCGGGATGAACCGGGCCACCATGATCAGCGACGCGGCCCGGCGTCGAAGTTCCCTCCCGGCCCAGCGGAAGGCACCCTGCATCCTTTGGGAACGCATCCACCGCCATCGGCGAACACCTACTTTGCGGCCAATCAAGTAGGCGATGTTGTCGCCGGTGAAAGCCCCGACGGCTCCTACCAGGATCAGCAGCCACGTGTTGGGCGTCCCGGCGGTCACGGAGACTGCCGCGAGTCCCACCACCATCGACTCGCTGGGAATGGGCGGGAAGAAACCGTCGATCACGCAGCAGGCGAAAACCAGAAGCAAAACCCACGGCTGCCCGGCCGCGGCAAGGATGAAGTCGTTGATGGCTTGCACGGTCTTCCTAACGAATGGCCGCAGGGATTGTCTCCCGGGCATCCCGAAATGCCCGGGAAATCAGCCTAGGAGATCCGGTCGATGATGAGCCGTTGCGCCGGCCGTGAGCCTTCCGGCGCAATGAGCACAGCGCCTTCCAAGGCTTCCTTGGCCCTGTCGAACTTTTCCGGGGTGTCGGTCAGGAGGGTCATGAGTGGCTCCCCCGCCCGGACCAAGGCGCCCGGCTTGGCGTGCATCCGCACCCCTGCGCCGGCCTGGACGACGTCTTCCTTCCGGGCACGTCCGGCGCCCAGGCGCCACGCAGCCACGCCCACGGACAAAGCGTCGAGCTCCACGAGGACGCCGTCGGCCGGAGCCGGGATGACCTCGGATTCCTTGGCCATCGGCAGGGCGGCACGCGGATCGCCGCCCTGGGCTTCAATCATGCGGTTCCAGACATCCATCGCGCGGCCATCCTTGAGGGCGGCCGCGGGATCGGCGTCGTGCACTCCGGCGCAGGCGAGCATCTCTTGGGCAAGCCTGACGGTCAGCTCGACGACGTCTTCCGGACCGCCGCCCGCCAGCACCTCCACCGATTCCTCCACCTCGATGGCATTGCCGGCAGTCAGACCCAGAGGCGTACTCATGTTGGTCAGGAGGGCCACCGTGTTGACGCCCGCATCCTTGCCCAGGGCCACCATGGTTTCGGCCAGCTCGCGGGCACGGGCTTCGTCCTTCATGAACGCCCCGGAGCCCACCTTCACGTCGAGCACCAGGGAGCCCGTGCCTTCGGCGATCTTCTTGCTCATGATGGATGAGGCAATTAGGGGAATGGCTTCCACCGTGCCCGTGACGTCGCGCAGGGCATAGAGCTTCTTGTCCGCCGGAGCCAAACCCGTGCCGGCGGCACAAATGACAGCGCCCACGTCCTGCAGCTGGGCCAGGATTTCCTCGTTGCTCAAGTTCGCCCGCCACCCGGGAATTGCTTCGAGCTTGTCGAGCGTGCCGCCGGTGTGGCCCAGTCCCCTGCCGGAAAGCTGCGGAACCGCCACCCCGAAGACCGCCACGAGCGGCGCCAGCGGAAGGGTGATTTTGTCCCCGACGCCCCCGGTGGAGTGTTTGTCGGTGGTGGCTTTCACGCCGCCGTCGGGACGCCGAAGGCTCGAGAAGTCCATCCGCTCGCCCGACGCGATCATCGCCTCGGTCCAGCGCGAGATCTCGGCACGGTCCATCCCGTTGAGCAGGATCGCCATGTTCAGGGCCGCCATTTGCTCGTCGGCAATGACGCCGCGGGTATAGGCATCGATCGTCCAGTCGATCTGCTCAGGGCTCAGGGTTCCCTTGTCCCGCTTGATGCTGATGATCTGTACGGCGTCGAACGCTTCAGTCTGTGTCACCGGTTCTCCTCGAGGTTGTCGGGACCGAAGGCATCTGGCAGCACTTGGTCCATGGTCTTGATGCCCTGCGTTGTCATGAGTAGCATGCCGGGTGCCCGGAATTCATACAGCAATTGCCTGCACCGGCCACATGGCATGAGGACATTGCCTTTCGAGTCGACGCAATAGAACGCCCGCAATCTGCCGCCGCCACCCATATGGAGGTCTCCCACGAGGGCGCACTCGGCGCACAGGGTGAGTCCATAGCTGGCGTTCTCGACGTTGCATCCGCTGACGATCCGCCCGTCCTCGGTGAGGGCGGCAGCCCCCACCGGGAACTTCGAATACGGAGCGTACGCCTTACCCATGGCGGCGACTGCGGCGGCCTCGAGGGCCGCCCAGTCCACGTCGGTATCCGTGAGCGCCACGGTCAGCCCTTGACGTACGGTATGCCGCTTGCCGCCGGCGGCCGGGACCTGCCCACCAATCCAGCGACGGCGAAGACCGTCAAGGCGTAAGGCAGCATGGCCATGAACTGGCTCGGCACGGGCGATCCGATGATGGTGATGACGCTCTGGAGGTTGTCCGCGAAGCCGAACAGCAACGCGGCCAGGAAGGCACCGATCGGGTTCCAGCGCCCGAAGATCAGCGCCGCCAGGGCGATATACCCGCGGCCACCGGACATGTCCTTGCTGAACGCATCCACGGATACCAGTGTGAAGAACGAGCCGCCAATGCCCGCGATCGCACCCCCCATGAGCACGTTCCAGAATCGGGTCCGGTTGACGTTGATGCCCACGGTGTCGGCTGCCTGCGGGTGCTCGCCGACGGCCCGCACGCGCAGTCCCCACTTCGTGTGGAAGAGGCCGAGGTAAACCACGATCACTGCGATGTACATCAAATAGCCCACGAGGGACTGGTGGAACAGGATCGGGCCGATGATGGGGATATCGGACAGGAAGGGGATGTCCACCGGAGGCAAGCGCCCCGGCTTGTTGAGGCCATCAGGGTCAGCCGTCAGCAGCGTCGAAAAGAGGAAGCTCGTCAGTCCGCTGATGAGGACGTTGAGCACCACGCCGACGATGATCTGGTTGACGAGGTACTTGATGCTGACCACGGCCAGGACCAAGGAAACAAGCGTTCCGGCTACGGCTGCCGCGACCAGCCCGGCGTAGACGTTGTGCGTCACCGTGGCAACAACGGCTGCGGAGAATGCTCCCAGCAGGAGCTGTCCTTCAATGGCAATGTTGACCACGCCGACGCGTTCACACAGGACGCCGGAAAGGGATCCGAAGACGAGCGGCACGGCCAAGGTGACGGATCCTGCGATCAGTCCGGCGAGGGAGATCGACGGCTCATCGCCATTTCCGCCAGCGACGATCCAGACCATGAACCCGATGAGGAACACTGCGGCAAAGGTGCCGCCCACCCAGCGGGGTGCAGCCCTCTTCGCCTGGGTGAGATACACCGTGTAGCCGGCCAGGCCCAGAAGGATCACCGCGGCGATCCAGCCGATGGCCGCGGAAGGGAGCGTGATCTTGGAAACCTTTGCCACTCCGAGCGCGGCAAGGCCGAGGACCACGACGGCGGCGACGGTGGATGGGGGCAGCCAACCCGGTACCGTGCCTGAACCTGGCGCCGTGCCTGAACCGGAGGTGAGGCCTGAACGACGGCGGACGAACCACAGGTATCCGAGACCAACGGAAAGCAGAAGGGCCAGGACGAACGTGACCAAAGCAGCCACACTGGAGGCCGCTTCATTGGCGGCCTCGGCAATGCCGAAGCCTGCCGACTTCGAATTGGACATGAAGCCGAACAGCACGGTTCCCAGGATTGCGAGCAGGGATAGTCCGATGCCGGCCTTCCAGCTCACCAGCTCGGTGGCACCCGTTTTTCCAGGGCTCGCCGGGGCGTTTCCGGCGGGCGTGCCACCGCCGGGCTGAGTTGTTGTGGTGCTCATGCTGTTGCAGCTCCGCTCTCGATTTTTCCGGAGGGGATGGTTCCGGAGCCGGGGCCGCCAGTGGCCTTCTTCTTTTTCCGCGGGTTCAGCCCGAAGATCGCCCGCACCAGCGGCGGTGCAGCAATGAACAGGACGATCAACGACTGGATGACCAAGACGATGTCGATGGGGGTCTGGGTTTCAGCCTGCATCGCGACGCCTCCGGCGCGGAACGCGCCGAACAGGAGCCCGGCGAAGAATGTTCCCCACGGCGTCGAACGGCCCAGCAGCGCGACCGTGATGGCATCGAATCCGATGGAAGCAGCGACGCCTCCGGAGAGGTATTTCTCCGTTCCGGATACCTGCGCAATGCCGGCCAGGCCTGCAAGCGCACCCGCAATCGCCATCACCAGGATCACGGCGCGGGGGACGTTGATTCCGGCGGTGCGTGCCGCGCTCTGGTTGGCGCCCACGGCCCGGAATTCAAAGCCGAGCGTGGAGCGCTTCAGGAGCCACCAGACGAAGACCGTTGCCAGCACAGCAAGGAGGAAGCCCGCGTGGAGCCTGAACTGGGGGCCGAGCAACTCCGGGAACAGTGCCGACTGGTCCAGGAAGGGCGAGATCGGGTTGGTCGAGCCCTTGCGCTGGAAAGCCGGAGTGGTCAGGAGGAACAGGAGCAGGAAGTTCGCGATGTAGTTCAGCATGATGGTCACGATGACCTCATGCGCACCGGTCCGGGCCTTGAGGAGTCCGACGACGCCGCCCCACACCGCGCCGCCGACAAATCCGGCGACGATGACAAGCAGCAGGTGAACCAGGAAAGGCAAGTGCCAGGTGAAGCCCACGTAGGCGCCGAACAGGGCACCGAAAATGATCTGCCCTTGCGCGCCGATGTTGAACAGGCCCGCGCGGAAGGCCAAGGCCACGCCGAGTCCTGCCAGGATCAGGGGCGTGGACACCGTCAGGGTTTCAGTGATGGGGTACAGCTGGGCTGCGGCGTCGGCCCCGGCCCAGTTGAAGATCGCGCCCTGGACCAACGCCACGTAGGGCCTGAAGACCTCGGTGAGCATGTCCCCCGGCTGCGCGAAGAAATAGCCCGCTGTTTCGGCAACTTTGGGGTTCGTCACGGCCATCAGGATGCCGCCGAGCACAATGGCGAGCAGCACGGACAACACCGAGACCATGGCGTTTCCGGTCACGATCTGCCGGAAGACCGAGCCACCGGCGGCGTGCGGGATCTGTCCGCCTTGGCTGGCAGCCGGAATTACTGACGGGGCCATTGCACCGTCCGCCGTGTCCAGCGCGACATCCAGGACGACCTCGTCGTCCAATGTTTCCGGGCGCTCCGGCTCGACCTCGTTTTCCTGCCGAGGGGTATTGGACTCAGACATGGGTTCCTCCCTCGAGGGTCTTGTGCGCAGTCAGTTCTGCCTCATGTTCCGGAACGCCGGCCATCATCAAGCCCAGCACATCGCGGGACGTACCCGCGGGAACGATCCCGACCAGCTTTCCCCGGTAGAGAACGGCGATCCTGTCAGCGAGCTCGAGGACTTCATCGAGTTCCGTGGACACGATCATCACCGGAGTTCCGTTGTCCCGTTCCGCAATGACCCTCTTGTGTACGAATTCGATGGAGCCGACATCGAGCCCTCGGGTGGGCTGCGATGCGATGAAGAGCCTCAACGGCCTGGACAGCTCCCGGGCGAGGACCACCTTTTGCTGGTTGCCTCCGGAGAGCGTGCCCACGGCGACATCGATCGACGGCGTCCGCACATCGAACTCCTCGACCTTCTTCTCCGCGTGCGAAGCGATCAAGGCCGGTTTCATGCCGATGCCTTGGGCGAAAGGCGCCTTGTCGTAAAGGTCCAGGATCATGTTCTCGGAAATGGAGAACGTTCCCACCAGCCCGTCGATCTTGCGGTCCTCAGGGACGAAACCGACGCCGGCGGACAGGACCTGCTTGACGCTCTTGCCGAGCAGTTCGACGTCGTCGAGGACGATGGACCCGGTGACGTGCTGCTGGACGCCGAGGATGGCTTCCGTGAGCTCCGTCTGGCCGTTGCCTTGGACACCGGCGATGGCAAGCACTTCACCCTTGGCGATGTCGAAGCTCAGCCCGTCCACGACGTGCTGGCCATTGTGGTCCACAACGGTCAGGTCCCGGACCTTGAAGGTCGCCTCACCCGGCTGGGCTGGCTTCTTTTCCAGGGTCAGGCTGACCGCCCGGCCCACCATCGCCGAGGCGAGTTCTGTCGGGGACGCCGAGGGATCGGCCGAGCCCACTACTTTGCCCCGCCGGATCACGGTGATGATGTCCGAAATTTCCTTGACCTCACGCAATTTGTGCGAAATGAAGACAATTGACTTTCCGGCGGCTTTGAGCTGCCGGATGATGTCCAGGAGCTCATCGGTTTCCTGCGGAGTGAGAACCGCGGTCGGTTCATCGAGAATCAGGACTTCGGCGTCGCGCACGAGTGCCTTGATGATCTCGACCCGTTGTTGCACGCCAACGGGCAGGTCTTCCACGAGGGCATCGGGGTCAACGTGGAATCCGTACTGCTTGGAAATCTCGGAGATCCTGCGGCGGGTTTCATCCAGGTTCAGGAAACCGGCTGCCTTGGTGGCTTCGTTTCCGAGCGCGACATTTTCTGCGACGGTGAATACCGGAATCAGCATGAAGTGCTGGTGGACCATTCCGATCCCCGCCGCCATGGCGTCGCCCGGACCCTTGAAAACAACAGGTTTTCCGTCGACCAGGATTTCGCCGTCGCTGGGGTCGTAGAGTCCGTAAAGGACATTCATCAGGGTGGACTTGCCGGCACCGTTTTCACCCAGGAGGCAATGGACTTGGCCGGGTTCAACCACGAGATCGATGTGGTCATTGGCTACGAGGGATCCGAAGCGCTTCGTGATCCCTTTCAGTTCGAGTTTCAAAACTCCAACCCATCTATAAAGGATGGCTCCTCGTCATCACCGTGCTCCCAGCATAGTGCTCGGCAAAGGAGTGTCGAAGAGCAAATTGAAGGCAACGCAGAACGCGCTGCCCTTCTGCCAAAACTCGGCTGAAGGGCAGCGCGATGCGGTTTAGCCCGGATTTTTACTTGGGGCTGGACTTCGATTCGACCTTGACTGCGCCGGAGATGATGTCCTTCTTCAACTGGTCAAGATCGCTCTTCATGTCTGCCGGAACAGCGGAGTCGAGATCGTGGAACGGGGCAAGCGCCACGCCCCCGTTGTCGAGCGTGCCGACGTACGGGCTGGGGTCGAACTTGCCTTCTTTGTCGGCCTTGATGACCGTTTCGACGGCGGTCGCCATGGTCTTCTGGACCGAAGTCAGGATGACCGACTTGTAGGCGGGTGCGGTCAAGTAGCCATCCGAGTCGACCCAGATCAGCTTTGCGTCCGTGCCCTTTGCCTTGGCGTCAAGGATCGCACTTCCGGCGCCCGCTCCAACCGGTCCAGCGACGGGAAGGACGACGTCGGCCCCTTGGTCCAGGAATCCCTGGGTGAGGACCTTGCCCTTGTCGACCTGCTTGAAGTCGCCGACGAACGTTCCGTCCTGCTTGTCCTTGTCCCAGCCAAGCAGCTGGACGGACTTGCCCTTCTTCTGGTTGTAGTACTTCACGCCGTCAGAGAAGCCGTCCATGAAGATGCTCACGGTGGGGATGTTGAGGCCACCGAAGGTCGCAACCTTGCCCGTTTTGGAAGTGCCGGCGGCGAGGTAACCGGCCAGGAACGCGGCCTGGGCCGTGTTATAGACAATTGGCTTGACGTTCTTCGGGAAGGTGGGGTCCGAGTAGTCGATGATGGCGAAGTGGCTGTTGGGGTTCGCCGTCGCGATGTTCTTCGTGGCGTCGCCAAGCAGGAAGCCGACCGTAACTGTCAGCTTGCAGCCTTGCTGGACCATCGAACGAAGGTTGGGGTCGTAGTCCGTGTCGGCCTTGGACTGGACGTGCTTCTCCTGGATGCTTAGGTCCTTGGCTGCTGCCTGAAGGCCCTCGTAGCCTGACTGGTTGAACGACTTGTCATCGAAGCCGCCGGAGTCGGACACCATGCATGCGGTGTAGTCCGACTTGGTGGCGCTGCCCGAGCTCGAAGCAGACGGTGCGCTACCGCAGCCTGCCAGCAAAAGTGCAGCGGCGCCCGCAGTTGCGACGCCTGCAAATGAACCGCGCTTTAATGTGGCACGCAGTGATTGCTTCAATTTTCCTCCAGGAAGAAAGTGATTGATGCTACGACAGTTGGTCAATGAGTGTCCGTTTCGAAAACTCGAGTCTGAAATTCTGTTTTCACTGATGCTTCGCAGCACTGCGCCTGGGGCGCACTGATGGCACAACTTTAGTGGGATTGAACACACCCGGGTAACACAAAAGCCCAACAACCCGAAGATTGTTGAGCTTTTGTTACCAAGCAGTAGTGGACCTCCCAGCGAACGGTTCTAGGATGCCCGTTCCCAAGCGCGCGAACTGGCAGCAGATGACCCAAAAATCGCGTTTTGCGGGCATCTGCCGCCAGTTCGCGCCGGGAATCCCTCAGTGCAGCCGGACCAGCATCTTGCCGGTATTGGCCCCATCCAGGAGGTCGATGAAGGCCTTCGGCGCGTTTTCCAGTCCGTCAACGATCGTCTCGTCGTAGCGGACCGTTCCATCGGCCAGCCATCCGGCCATCTTCCCGGCGAACTCCGCGGCGTGCTGGCGCTGGCCGCCCACGAGGAAGCCACGCAGGGTCAATTGCTTTCCGATGGCCAAGGCCAGGTTCCGCGGGCCCGGCGTGGGCTCTGTGGAGTTGTACTGCGAAATGGCGCCGCACATTGCCACCCGACCACCCACAGTGAGGACCGCGAGGGCAGCCTCGAGGTGTTCGCCGCCCACGTTGTCGAAGTAGACGTCAATGCCGCGCTCCCCCGCTGCTTCACGGAGTTGCTTCGCCACCGGACCGTCGTGGTAGTCGAACGCCGCGTCGAAGCCGAGTTCCAGCAAACGCGCCACCTTCTCCGGGGAACCGGCGCTGCCGATCACCTTGGAGGCCCCCATGGCCTTGGCGACCTGACCGACGATCGAACCCACTGCGCCTGCGGCACCGGAAACGAAGACGACGTCCCCGGCTTTGAACTCGGCCACCTTGAGCAGCCCGGCATATGCCGTCAGGCCCGTCATGCCAAGCGCTCCGAGGAACGCCGACGTCGGCGCCAGGCCGGCCGGAACCGGCGTCGCGCTTGCCGCATCCACCACGGAGTATTCGCGCCAGCCGAGCTGGTGCACGACGACGTCACCCACCCTGAGTGCCTCGGAACGGGACGCGATCACCTCACCCACCGCACCGCCGTCGAGCGCTGCGTCGAGCCGGAAAGGTGCCGAGTAGGACTTCGCGTCATTCATGCGGCCGCGCATGTAGGGATCGACCGACATGAACTCGTTGCGGACCAGGATCTGGCCGTCCTCCAGCTCCGGCAGATCGGTCTCGGCCAGCCGGAAGTTCTCCTGGACAGGGCGTCCTTGCGGGCGGGATGCCAACTGGATTTCGCGGGTTCTCTTGGGAAGTGCGGAGCTCATGCTGCCACCTCCACAAGCTTGATGTCGACGGCGATGTTCCCGCGGGTCGCGTTGGAGTAGGGGCAGATCTGGTGGGCTTTGGCCACGAGTTGCTCGGCGGTTTCCCGGTCGAGGGCAGGCAGCGCGATCTCAAGCTCCGCGGCGAGGCCGTATCCCTCACTGCCCTCCAAAGCACCGAAATGGATCTTGGCGGCGACGGCGGAATCAGTCAGATCCACCCGGGCCTTGCGCCCTACCAGCCTGAGTGCCGAGTGGAAGCATGCCGCGTAACCGGCGGCGAAGAGCTGCTCGGGGTTGGTGCCCTGTCCGTTTCCGCCCAGTTCCACCGGGCTGGCGAGAGTGACGTCCAGCTTGCCGTCGTTCGTGCGGGCGTTGCCTTCGCGGCCTTCACCGGAGGCAAGTGCCTCGGCTATGTACAAAGTCTTCACTGTGGTTCCTTTTCCTTCGATGGGATGGACGTGTTGGGATGGACGTTTTGGGATGGACGATCAGATGGCTGAGTGGAGGGCGGCGGTGAGCCGGCCCAGGGTGTCGTGAAGCTGCGCAAGCTCCGCGGCGCTCAGGCCCGCGGCGTCGGCGAGGCGCTGCGGTACAGCCCCCGCCCGGGCACTGAGGGCCCGACCGGCGTCGCTCAGGTGGATCTCGACGCGTCGCTCGTCCTCGGCTGAACGCCGGCGCTCCACGAGGCCCATGGCTTCAAGCCTCTTGAGCAGCGGCGACAGGGTGCCCGAGTCGAGTCCCAGCTCGGTGCCCAGTTCCCGCACGCTTCGAGGCTCGTTTTCCCAGAGCACCAACATCACGAGGTATTGCGGATACGTCAGTCCGAGTTCGTCCAGCACCGGCCGGTAGACCGCAGTGGCGGCCTTGGACGCGGAGTAGAGGGCGAAACAGACCTGGCGGTCGAGGCGGGGGGCTTCACTCATGGGAATAACGATAGCTCACAATTAAATTGTGCACAACTCAACCGCCCCGGCGACGCCCGCTCACAAACAAGCCCACCCCCAACAACGCCCGCTCACAAACAAGCCCAAACGAAAGGATCCTCCTGCAGGTAATCCGCAGGAGGATCCCAGCCTTTCAACCAAGAGTGAGCGAGCGTCCGGCCAGAACCCGGCATTAGTGAGCCGGCGTCCGGCCAAAACCCGGCACTAGTGAGCGAGCGTCGGAGTCTTAGAGATCTCGGATGGTTCGCAGCGCGGCGGCGGCCAGGACCTGGATCGCGAAGCCGAGGGCACGCTCGTCCACAATGAAGTCACCGCGGTGCAGATCGTATTCCTCGCCGCCGGGCGTGTGGGTCCCGAGCCGCATCATGGCACCCGGCAGGTCGGCCAGGAACCAGGCAAAGTCTTCGCCTCCCATGGACTGGGGGGTCAGGACGACGGCGTGCTCGCCGAGTTCCGCACGGGCCGCGGCCTCGATCAGGGCAGTCTCGTGTTCCGAGTTGACGACCGGAGGGACACCGCGGGTGTGCTCGAGATGGACGTCCACCCCGTACGGCGCGGCAACTTGCTGGACGACGTCGTCGAGCAACTCCCCTGCGCTATGCCAAGCGTCCCTGTCGAGGCAACGCATCGTGCCGGCCATGTAGCCGTTGGCGGGGATGGCGTTGGGTGCGGAACCAGCCGCGATCTGACCCCACACCACCGAAACACCGCTGCGCACATCCACCCGACGGGATAGAACGGCCGGGACGTTGACGGCGATTTGGGCCAGCGCGAAGACCAGGTCTTCGGTCAAATGGGGACGGGAAGTATGGCCGCCACGTCCGGTCAGTTCGATTTTGATGGTGTCCGACGCCGAGGTGATGGCGCCGATGCGCGTGCCGATCTTGCCGACGTTGATACGCGGATCGCAGTGCAGCGCAAGAATCCTCGGGACACCCTGGAGCACGCCCTGCTCGATGCAGGACAGGGCACCGCCGGGCATGGTTTCCTCTGCGGGCTGGAAGATAATGCGCACCGTGCCCCCCAAGGGGGATTCCTGGTGCATGGCGTGCAGCACCAAGGCAATGCCGAGCATGCTCGTGGTGTGGACATCATGCCCGCACGCGTGGGTGACACCGTGGTTCTTTGACGCGAACGGAAGCCCGGTCTCTTCGATGATGGGGAGCGCGTCGATGTCGCCGCGGAGGGCCGTCGCGATAGGGCCCTCGCCGACGTCGACCGTCAGCCCCGACCCTTCCAGCCGGCGGGGTTCAAGCCCCGCAGCTTCGAGCCGTTCAACCAACTTGTCCGTAGTGCGAAATTCCTTGAAGGAAAGTTCGGGGTGCGCATGCAGATCCCTCCGGAATTCAAGGAGTTCCGGCAAGAGATCGTCAAGCCACGGCTTCACCACTGGGGTCGGCTCGGTTTCGGTAGTGAAATTGCGCACCTCACAACTCTAGCCATCCACGCCCCCCGAATAGCGAAAGGGGTCTCTTGGTTACGGGCAGCGACGCAAGAGCGCGCTAGAGAACGTCTGTGTCGCCGCTCGCCTTGAGTGCGTCCACCGCACCCTTGACCCGCTGGGCGTGTTGCTTCGTGGTGACAAGCAAGGCGTCCGGCGTATCAACGATCACGACGTCCTTGATCCCGATAAGGGCGATCACACGCTTGGTGTCGGAGACAACCACGCCGCTGGCGTTCTCGGTGAAGACACGGGCGCCTTCGCCCAGGACGGTCACCTCATCGACGTCCCCGGCATTGTTGAGGCGACCGATCGCGGCGAAGTCTCCGACGTCGTCCCAGCGGAAGGTACCGGGCACGACGGCGACATCCCCCGCCGCTGCGGCGGGTTCAGCCACTGCATAGTCAATGGCAATCTTCGGCAGGGTGGGCCACACCCGGGCAGTCACTTCGTCGCGTTCCGGTGTATCCCAGGCGTCGGCAATTTCCTCCAGCCCGGCAAACAAGACCGGCTGGTTTGCCTCCAGGTGCTTGAGCATGAGCGCGACGGGGGCGACGAACATGCCGGCATTCCAGACGTAGTCGCCCGTCTCGAGGTACTTCTTGGCAATGTCCTCGCTCGGCTTCTCGACGAATTCGACCACAGCATGCGCGTTTGGTGCGTCATCTATGTTGAGCAAGTCCCCGGTGCGGATGTAACCGAACCCGGTCGAGGGGTGCGTGGGCTTGATGCCGATGGTGACGATCTTTCCGGCGGCAGCCGTGTGGATTGCCTCGCGGACAGTCTCCTGGAAGAGGTTGTCCGGGCTGATGACATGGTCGGCCGCGAACGAACCCATGATGGTGTCCGGGTCGCGACGGTACAGGATGGCCGCGGCGAGGCCGATCGCCGCTCCCGAGTCCTTCGGTTCGCTTTCGAGGACCAATTCGCTTTCGCCCACTTCGGGAAGCTGGCGGCAGACAGCAACCCGGTGCGCCACACCCGTAACCACCAGCACGCGGTTGCCGGCCAATGGTTCGAGGCGGTCGTATGTTGCCCGCAACAGGGTGCTTCCCGAACCCGTGAGGTCGTGCAGGAACTTGGGCGCAGCAGCACGCGAAAGCGGCCACAGGCGCGTGCCCACTCCGCCAGCCGGAATAACCGCATGGAAGTGACGCAAAGGCGATTCGACGCTTGCAGCGTTTTCTATACTCACCGCAACACCTTATCCGACACTCGCGCAAGTCTCGCTTTGTGGTCTTCGTCTCACCCGCGCGGCGAAAAGACCGGAATTCAGCCGAACACCCGCACTCTCGTTACAAGAAGGGGTGCCTAAATTGAATAAGCTGTGAGCGAAGCCTAGATTTAGGCTGAGCTACGAGTGCTCTCGCAGCTGGCGTTTCCCCCGCATGGATCCCGTGCCAGCGCCGCTGTGTTGCAGGAAGGTTTATTCAGTGCCGACAAAACCAGCTGGCACCTTGTACCGCGGCCGTGAAGGCATGTGGTCCTGGGTTGGACACCGCATTACCGGTGTTGTGATCTTTTTCTTCTTGTTGGTCCATGTGCTGGACACCTCATTGGTGCGTGTGTCCCCGGAGGCCTACACGGCCGTTATCGGCGCCTACAAGAACCCCCTCATGGCCCTCGGCGAGACGGGCCTCGTCGCAGCGATTGTTTTCCACGCCTTCAATGGTCTGCGCGTCATCGCCATTGACTTCTGGAAGAAGGGCGCGAAATACCAGCGCCAGATGCTGTGGACCGTCTTGGTATTGTGGCTGGTCACCTTCGGGGCCTTCGCCATCCGCCACCTGTCCCTCGCACTGGGAGGCCACTAAGCCATGAGTACTGATATTCAAAGCCCGCGCAGCGGAAAAATCGGCAGTGGGAAAATTGCTCCGCAGTACCGTCGCGGCACCGGTTCCAAGGGGAACTTCGAGATGTTCGCGTGGCTGTTCATGCGGCTCTCCGGCGTCGTGCTCGTGGTCCTGATCTTCGGCCACCTCTTCGTGAACCTCATGGTGGGCGAAGGCATCCACGGCATCGACTTCGGCTTCGTGGCCGGCAAGTGGGCCGATCCGTTCTGGCAGTTCTGGGACTTGGCCATGCTGTGGCTCGCCATGCTGCACGGCACCAACGGCGTCCGCACCATCATCAATGACTACGCCGAGAAGGACGCCACCCGCCTTTGGCTCAAGGTGGTCCTTTACGCGGCTACGGTCGTCATCGTCGTTCTTGGCACCTTGGTGATCTTCACGTTCAACCCGTGCCCCGTCGTCAACGGCGTTCAGCTGCCGGGCGGGTTCTGCCCGGCGCCGTAGCGGCTCCGCTGCACCACCGGCTTAGTCCGGCTGTGCACAACACGCGGAGCAGGCTCCGCCGACCATCTGACTTAGAGAGAAAGAGCATCTGGTATGCAGGTCCATAAGTACGACGTCGTTATTGTCGGTGCCGGCGGCGCCGGCATGCGCGCCGCGATCGAATCCGGTCAGCGCGCACGCACCGCAGTACTGACCAAGCTCTACCCCACCCGTTCCCACACAGGCGCAGCCCAGGGCGGCATGTGTGCAGCCCTGGCCAACGTCGAAGAGGACAACTGGGAGTGGCACACGTTCGACACCATCAAGGGTGGCGACTACCTGGTTGACCAGGATGCAGCCGAGGTCATGGCGAAGGAAGCCATCGACGCCGTGCTGGACCTGGAGAAGATGGGCTTGCCGTTCAACCGCACGCCCGAAGGCCGCATTGACCAGCGCCGTTTCGGTGGCCACACTCGTGACCACGGCAAGGCTCCGGTCCGCCGCGCCTGCTATGCAGCAGACCGCACTGGCCACATGATCCTGCAGACGCTTTACCAAAACTGCGTCAAGCACAACGTTGAGTTCTACAACGAGTACTACGTCCTGGACTTGCTGACCGTCGAGGAAGACGCCGTCCGCGAAGACGGAACGCCCTACAAGCAGAAGCGCGTAGCCGGCGTCGTGTCCTACGACCTCGCCTCCGGCGAGTTGCACGTCTTCCAGGCCAAGTCCGTGGTGTTCGCCTCCGGCGGCGCAGGCAAGGTTTTCAAGACCACCTCCAACGCCCACACCCTGACCGGTGACGGCATGGGCATCGCCTTCCGCCGCGGAATCCCGCTGGAGGACATGGAATTCTTCCAGTTCCACCCGACCGGTCTCGCCGGCTTGGGCATCCTCCTCTCGGAAGCTGCCCGCGGCGAAGGCGCGATCCTTCGCAACTCCGAGGGTGAGCGTTTCATGGAACGCTACGCCCCCACCATCAAGGACCTCGCTCCCCGCGACATCGTGGCCCGTTCCATGGCAAACGAAGTCCGTGAAGGACGCGGCTGCGGCCCGAACAAGGACTACGTCCTCCTGGACCTGACCCACCTTGAGCCGGCCCACATCGACGCGAAGCTTCCGGACATCACCGAATTCGCGCGCACCTACCTCGGTGTCGAGCCGTACACGGAACCAGTTCCGGTGTTCCCGACGGCGCACTACGCCATGGGCGGCATCCCCACCAACATCACCACCGAGGTCCTGCAGGACAACGACACCATTGTGCCGGGCCTGTATGCAGCCGGCGAGGTTGCTTGTGTCTCAGTCCACGGCTCCAACCGCTTGGGTACCAACTCGCTCCTGGACATCAACGTCTTCGGCAAGCGCGCAGGCATTGCAGCAGCCGAATACGCCAAGACGGCTGACTTCGTGGAGCTCCCGGAAGACCCGGAGGCGTACACGCTGGATCTGCTGAACCACGTCCGCACTGCCGATGGCGGCGAAAGGGTTGCCGCGATCCGCAAGGAACTGCAGGACACCATGGATGCCAACATGCAGGTGTTCCGTACTGCGGACACCCTGAACCAGGTGCTCACGGATATCGCGTCCCTCGAGGAGCGCTACCAGCGCATCAGCGTCCAGGACAAGGGAAAGCGTTTCAACCTTGACTTGCTCGAAGCGGTGGAACTGGGCTTCCTGCTGGAACTGGCCAAAGTCATGACAGTTGCTGCCCTGCACCGCGAGGAGTCCCGTGGAGGCCACTTCCGGGAGGACTTCCCGGAGCGCGACGACGAGAAATTCATGAAGCACTCCATGGCGTATAAGGATGAGCACGCCCCGGCGGACGGATCTGCGGAAGCAATCGCGGGCATCCGACTCGGCACCAAGCCTGTTGTCTTTACGCGCTACGAGCCGATGGTGAGGAAGTACTAAGATGTCTGCTGAACTTGCTGAGCCAGCATCCAAGATCGAGCTGCCCGCGCACATTGGTGGAGGCGGGGAAATTCCCACCTTCAACATCACGCTGCGAGTGCGACGCTACAACCCCGAGGTCTCGGAAGAGCCCGTATGGGAGGACCACCAGCTGACGATGTACGGCACCGACCGCGTGCTGGACGCCCTGCACAAGATCAAGTGGGAGATCGATGGCTCGCTGTCCTTCCGCCGTTCCTGTGCACACGGAGTCTGTGGATCCGACGCCATGCGCATCAACGGCCGTAACCGCCTCGCATGCAAGACCCTGCTGAAGGACCTGGACACCTCCAAGCCCATCACCGTTGAACCGATCAAGGGCCTCCCGGTGGAGAAAGACCTGATCGTGGACATGGAGCCGTTCTTCCAGTCCTTCCGCGAGGTCATGCCGTTCCTGATCAACAAGGGCCACGAGCCCACCAAGGAACGCCTGCAGTCGGTCGAGGACCGTGAACGGTTCGACGACACCACAAAGTGCATCCTGTGCGCTGCCTGCACGTCGTCCTGCCCCGTGTTCTGGACGGACGGACAGTACTTCGGCCCGGCCGCTATCGTGAACGCGCACCGCTTCATCTTCGATTCCCGCGACGATGCCGGTGACATGCGCTTGGAGATCCTCAACGACAAGGAAGGCGTGTGGCGCTGCCGCACTACCTTCAACTGCTCGGAGGCTTGCCCGCGTGGCATCCAGGTGACCCAGGCAATCGCCGAGGTCAAGCAGGCCATCCTGGCACGCAAGATCTAGTCCGGAATTTAGAATACGACGACGACGGCGTCCCCTTGGCGGGGTCCGCCGTCGTCGTTGTTTAAGACTCGCTCGCAAAACGAAAGGCGGACAGGGTGTCCAAGTCCACGAAGATCAGCTTCGAAGGCAGTACCGGAGATCTCCTGGCTGGGATCGTGGACGTGCCTGAGGGCCCGGTCCGGGGCTGGGGTGTGTTCTCCCATGGTTTGACCCTCGGCAAGGACAGCCCGTCAGCCTCGCGTATCTGCAAAGGCTTGGCGGATCTTGGGATCGGCATGCTTCGCTTCGACAACCTTGGACTGGGTGACTCAGCCGGCGATTGGTCAGCGGGATCGTTCAGCGTGAAAGTGGCAGACACCCTCCGCGCCGCAGAGTTCATGCGCGCCGAAGGCCGGGAAATCTCCCTGCTCGTGGGCCACTCCTTCGGCGGGGCCGCCGTGTTGGCTGCCGCTCTCAGCCTCCCCGAGGTACGTGCCGTGGCGACTGTCGGCGCCCCGTTCCAGCCCCGGCATGTGGAGCACATGTTCGACGCCGAAGTCAGCACGATCCTCAGCGAAGGCAGCGCAGAGGTCAATTTGGGCGGCAGGCGCATGGAGATTCGCCGCCACTTTGTGGAGGACGTGGAGAAGGCCGACCTCCGGGACTGCATCCGTGCCCTGCACAGGCCACTGATGGTGCTGCACTCCCCCACAGACAACACCGTGGGCATCGACAATGCCAGCGAGATCTTCCAAACGGCACGGCACCCGCGGAGCTTTATTTCGCTTGAAGGCAGCGACCACCTTTTGACGGGCAAAGGACAAGCAGCCAGGGTCGCGGGGATCATCTCGGCCTGGGCCGGGCAGTACCTCGGCGACTAGCGCGATACCCAGCCCAACTGACTAGCAATTGTTGTCGTTATGAGCGCTCAAAACGACAACAACTGCGTGTCAGTTGGGGCGCTGGCTGCCCTCAGGAGTCCTTTGCATGGAAGGTGCGGGGCGAAGGGTGCCGTGATCCGAGGGCCGGCTTGGGGTGCTCATGAGCCCCGGTATCCGCTTCCCTGACGGCCGCCCACGCCCCGGAGACCAAGTAGACCTGGCTGACCAGGTTGAACCAGATGAGAAGGCCGATGATGATGGCAAATGAGGCCAGAATGGGGTTCCGTCCGGCGTTCGCCAGCAATTCCGTGCTGAAGATCTGGAGGATGGTGGTCCCGATGCCGGCCAGCACCGTTCCTTCCACGAACGCCTGCCGGCGAAGTTTCAGGCGGCCTGCGAAGCGGAACATGATCACCGCCGTCGCCCAGTTGAGGACAAGTGGAACGGCGGTGCGAACGACCCAGGTGACGGGGCCGGCGACGGCGTCGGCCAAGCCGAGCCGTTCGATGATCCATCCGGCCGCTGTCCCGAACACGAGAGAAACACCGGCGCTGACCACCAAGGCTGCGCCGAGCAGCAGGAGGGTACCGGCGTCGCGGGCCTTCATCAGCAGGGGGTTCTCTTGTACGGGCCCCAGCCCGGAGACTCCGCGAAGACCCTCCCGGATCCCGGCGATCCAGCCGAGCGCGGTAAAGACCGTGACCACGGCGGCTATGGCAGCCGTCCAGCCTAGGCCTGTGGGATTCAGGAGATCATGCGGATCCACCAGGCCGTTGCCTCCGTTGGTTTTCAGGAGTCCCGGAGCCGCCGTCGCGACGCTCGAGACGATTGAATCAACCAGTTGGGGTTGCCCGTTGAGGACCAAGCCGGTCACGGCGAATCCCGTGGCCAGCAGGCCTGTGACGGAGAAGAACATCGTGAAACCTATGCCGGCGCTCAACAGAGGGCCATGGCGCAGGTTGTAGAGGTTGAAGGCACGCATCGGCCGGAAGTTGCTCAGCCGGGCGAGGGCCAGGTTGATGAACGCCGGTATGGTGGCGCCTCTATTGCCCGAGCGTCGGGCTTTGCCCCATTCGACCTGACGTTGAATGAGCTGCAGCTTCAGCTGAGCCCCTTCAGTCGGCAGCGGTGGCCCCTCCGCCTGCTGCCGGTCGTTGCGCTGTGCTTTTCCGTGATTGGTCTGCGTCGCCGCCAAAGTCGAGCTCTTCCCGTAGCTGCCAGATGCCATTGTCGTCGTGCTCGTAAAGTCCCATGCTAACCACAGGGAAGGTGGCGGTGTAGTTCTTGAGCACCGTTTCGGCCTCGTCCAGGTTTTCGGGAGCGACGTCGTGGGCTACCGTCACGTGCGGGTGGTAGGGGAAAGGAAGGTCGCGTTCGAGGGGGCCGGTCTGAAGTTGTTCGTGCAGGCCCACACACTCCTCGAAACCGTCTTCGACCTTCAGGAACACCACCGGGGAAACCGGACGAAAGGAGCCCGTGCCGGAAATCGTGATCTTGAATGGTGCCTGGCGCCGGGCGACATCGCGAACGTGCTCGAGGGTGGCTTCCCAATCCTGGGCAGGCGTCGTGGTGACGAGGGTGATGTGGGCCGGGATGACTTCCGCCATGGGATCGCCGAAGGATGCACGCCATTGCTGCAGTTCCTGGGCGACTTCACGAGGGAAACCCAGGATGACCCCTACGCACATGTTGTCCCCGCACGCGCTGCCAGACTGGTGTGAGCCCGTGGCCGGGCGGGCGTCAGCGGCCTGGCCGGCTCCCCTTGAAAGAGAGCCGACCTGGACGCTGAGCTTGCCAGCTGCGCACATGGTTTTAGCGGATTCCTTGTGGTCCGCCGTAAGGCAGGAAACCCACCTTGGCGTAGACGTCGGCGAGCGTGGCCGAGGCGATCTCGCGGGCCTTGTCCGCCCCCTGCGCGAGGAGCCGGTCGAGCTCGGCCGGATCGGCCAGCAGCTCGTTGGCGCGGTCCCGGATTGGCCCGAGATGGGCCGCAACGAGTTCAGCGAGGTCGACCTTCAGGTGACCGTACATCTTGCCTTCGTAGTCCGCGACGATCTTCTCCACCGGCTGGCCGCTGATGGACGAGTAGATGCTCAGCAGGTTGGACACCCCGGGCTTGGCTTCGCGGTCGAAACGGATTTCCGTCTCGGTGTCCGTGACTGCGGACTTGATGCGTTTGGCCGTGACCTTCGGGTCATCGAGCAGATTAATCAGCCCGGCCGGCGACTCCGCGGACTTGGACATCTTCGCCGTGGGGTTCTGGAGATCGTAGATCTTGGCCGTTTCCTTCTGGATGAAGGCCTGCGGCACCTGGAACGTCTCGCCGTAGCGGCTGTTGAAGCGCTGGGCGAGGTCGCGGCTGAGTTCAATGTGCTGCCGCTGGTCTTCGCCTACGGGCACCCCGTGTGGCTGGTACAGCAGGATGTCGGCTGCCTGCAGGATCGGGTACGTGAAGAGCCCGACGCTCGCGTGGTCGGAACCGTGTTGCAGCGACTTGTCCTTGAACTGGATCATGCGCGAGGCCTCGCCGAAGCCAGTGATGCAGCCCAGGACCCACGCCAGCTGGGCGTGCTCGGGAACCTGGGACTGGACGAACAGCGTGCACTTGTCCACGTCTACGCCGCCCGCGATGTACTGCGCAGCGGTGACGCGTGTCCGGCGGGCCAGCTCGGCGGGATCCTGCGGCACCGTAATGGCATGCAGGTCCGGGATGAAGAAGATGGCGTCATACTCGTCCTGCATGCGGACCCAGTTGACCAGGGCACCAAGGTAGTTGCCCAGGTGGAGGGAGTCAGCAGAGGGCTGCATGCCGGAGAGCACACGGTGCTTTGCCCCGGCGGCCAGTTTGGTGGATGTTGCCTTGGCTGCGGCTGCAGCGGGTTCAGTCGTGGTGGAACTGGTCATGAGGAAACTTTCGAAAGCCTAGAGCTGGTAGTCGACTACCAGCGGTGCGTGGTCGGAGAAACGGGTGTCCCACGACGGCGCCCGGTCAACGACGGCCGAAAGAGCGGCTGCCGCGAGTCCAGGAGTGGCCATGTGGTAGTCGATGCGCCAGCCTGTGTCAGTGTCAAAGGCCTTACCGCGCTGGGACCACCAGGTGTAGGGGCCATCGACATTTCCTGCCAGGCCCCTGTGGACATCCCTCCATCCGATCTCGTCGCCGAAGAAGCGGTCGAAGTACGCGCGCTCCTCAGGAAGGAAACCGGCACGCTTGGTGTTGCCCTTCCAATTCTTGATGTCGAGCTCGGTGTGGCCCACGTTGAGGTCGCCGACCACCAGGGCATGCTCACTGTGCTTGGCAAGTTCCGGAAGCCTTGTGGTCATGACGTCCAGGAAGCGGTACTTGTCCACTTGCTTGGGCGTGTCCGCTTCGCCGGAGTGCACATAGGCGCTGACGACCGTCAGCGTAGTGTCCTTGCCGCCGCCGTCCCGCACGACGTAGTCCGCCTCGACCCAGCGTCCGGTTGTGGCGAAGTAGTCGTCGCCGATACCCACGCGGGTGGCAACGGGCTCCTGCCGGGAGGCAATCGCAACGCCGGCGCGGCCCTTTGCCTCGGCTTCGGCGTGCAGGATGTACCAGCCTTCGCCGATGAGCTGGTGGACCACCTCATCGGGCGCGCGGACCTCCTGCAGACACAGGATGTCGACGTCGCGCGGTTCCAGCCACTCCGCCATGCCCTTCTTGTAGGCGGCGCGAATGCCGTTGACGTTGACCGTTGCGATGCGAAGGAAGTCCTTCTTCAATGCCGAGCTCACCCCGCCTACTCTAGTCGATGATGGTGCCCGAGACGGGCTCGTCGCCGCCGCCGGAGGACTTGATCATGTCCCGGGCATTGCTCGACGTGATGGCGATGGTCTCCAGGGCGCGATCGATGGTGTCCTGGTCAGCTGCGTCGCCCTTGGCTCGTTCGTCCTCCACCACGCGTACTTGCACCTGGACGATCTTGAAGGAGTGGTCCAATTTGAGGTCCCGGATTTCATCCGCTTCGTTCCGTTCCGAGACCACTCGGGTGCCACCGTGGTTGGCGCTCGACGACGACGGCGCGCGGCCGGTTGCCGCGTTGAAAGCGTTCTGGGCTTCGGTGAGTTTTTCACCCGCCCGCCTGGCGGCCTTCTGGATGCTGAAGACCACAAAGGCGGCGAGCGCGAGCCAGCCGAAGGAGACAACGGCGACGATCCAACCGACGACGTCGTTATGGTTGGCGGCGAAGATCACGGCCACCAGGAAGGCGATGAGCACCACCGTCATGCCCAGTCCACCGATGCGGAAGCCTTTGAAAGGGCTCCGGGCGGGGGCGGACGGGGGAACAGATGACGGGGAGTCGCCGAGGGATCGCATGCACCCATTGTCGCAAACTCCGCGCGGCGAACCGCTCTCTTCCACCCCAGGCGAACAGCCTGCCCGGCTATTTCAGGAAGAGCTTGCGCAACCTTCCGGTAGTGAGCGTGATGCCGAGGGCGATCATCACGAGGTAGTAGGCGATATGGACTGCCGTGGCCGGGCTGAAGGAACCGATACTGATCTGCCGCAGGAGTTCCACGCCGTGCCATAGCGGCATCGCTTGGATGAGCCACTGGATGTATTGCGGATAGACGCTCAGCGGGTAGAAAGTGGCGCTGAAAAGGAACATGGGCAGCATGAAGAAGTTGATCCAATCCATCTGTTGGAAAGTCTTCATGAAGCTCGTGATGCCCATGCCGAAACTCGCAAAGCCGAAAGCGATCAGCACCGAGGCCGGGATGACGAGGATGGCCCATGGCGTGGTGATGAGTCCCATGACGGCCATGACGGCCGTGAACCCCGTCGCATACAGGAGTCCGCGCAACAGGGCCAGGAAGATCTCCCCGATGGCTACGTCTAACGGCCCGAGGGAGGTGTAGAGCATTCCCTGGTACAGCTTGGCGAAGTTCATCTTGAAAAAGACGTTCCAGGTGGAGTCATAGACGGCGCCGTTCATGGCGGACACGGCCAGGAGCGCGGGCGCGATGTACGCCGCATAACTGATTTCCTGGCCGCCCGGTCCCGCCACGGTACCCACAATCGGGCCGAGTCCCACGCCCATGGAAATCAGGTACAGCACCGGCTCGAAGAATCCGGATACCAGGATCAACCACGTGCTGCTTTTCGCTGCCATGAGGCCCCGGGACACAACCGCAAGCGCGTTGCGGGAGTACAGCGGGCCGAAGGTGCGTTCTCGGGCAGCGTCGGTGGCGCTATGGCCTCCGGTAAGAACGCTCATGCCCCCATCCTCCTGACGAACTGGCGCCGCGTCAGCGTCCAACCTGCGGCAGCGGCGCCCACTAGGAACAGGACGTGGGTCAGGGTCAACAAGGGATTCTCCTCGAGTCCATAGGTGAAGACGCGGCCCAATTGCGTTCCGTGCCACACCGGGGAGATCCAACCGATCCAGCGCACCCCGAGCGGCAGCGAATCCAGCGGGAAGAAGGTGCCCGAGAACAGGAACAGCGGCACCACGATGAAACGCTGCACCAACGCGAACTGGCCGGCGTCTTTGGTGATGGTCGAGGCGTAGGCCATGAGCGGCAGCCCGAAGGACAAACCGGCCACTGTCGCAACTACCGCCGACACCCAGCCCCACGGACTCGGCGAGGCACCGAACATGGCCACGATGGCGAAGTACACCACTGATTGCACGAGGAACTTCAAGGCACTGGCCATGATGTGACCCGCGGCGATCTGCTGCGGTACCAGCGGGGAGGCGTGCGGGCCATAGAACACGCGGCGCCATTTGAAGCCGTCCATGATCGGGTAGGAAAAGTCCCCCGACGCCGTCATGACGGCCGATGAGACCAACAGCGCCGGCGCGATGAACGTCAAATAGTTCACGCCCCCGAACACCGCCGCGCTGTTCGCATCCACGAGGCTCGCCAGTCCGATTCCCATCGCGAACAGGTAGGCCACGGGCTGCCCCACGCTGTACAGGAAGACGGACCAGCCGTAGCCACGCATCACTCGCAGGACCTGCTCGGCGTAGAAGAAGGATCCCCAGCGCTTCGCCCGGCTGGCTGAAACGGCAGGCGAGTGGGCGCTAGTCAACGAGGCTCCGCCCGGTCAGCCGGAGGAAGACGTCCTCCAGCGAAGAACGCCGCACCAGCGAGGTCAGGGGACGGAGCCGGCGTGCGGAGACTTGCTCCAGGGCCGATTCGCCGTCGTTCGCGTAGATGAGCACGCGGTCCGGAAGCGTCTCGACGCGTTCGCCGATGCCCGCGAGTTCGACGCCGATGGTGGCGTTGCGTTCCGAGCCGAAGCGCAGCTCCAGCACCTCCCGCGTGGAATACTCGCGGATCAGGCTGGCCGGCGAGCCTTCGGCCATGATCCGGCCCTTGTCCACCACGATCAGCCGGTCGCAAAGCTGTTCGGCCTCGTCCATGTAGTGGGTAGTGAGGATCAGCGTTACGCCTTGTTCCTTGAGCCTGAACAGCCTGTCCCAGAGGATGTGCCGGGCCTGCGGGTCGAGTCCCGTAGTGGGCTCGTCCAGGAGCAGGATCTTGGGCTCGTTGATGAGCGAGCGGGCAATTGTGAGGCGCCGTTTCATGCCGCCCGAGAGGGCATCGACCCTGGACTTGGCTTTGTCTGTCAGTTGGGCGAATTCGAGCAGTTCGTCGGCCTTGGGACGCAAGTAGCTCAAGGGCAAGCCGAAGTAGCGGCCATAGACAATCAGGTTTTCGCGGACCTTCAGTTCCTCGTCCAGGTTGTCCTGCTGCGGCACCACCCCGAGGTGCGCACGGACTTCCGGCCCGTGGGTTTCCGGGTCCAGGCCCATGATGCTGAGCTTTCCGGACGTGCGCTGGGAGACTCCGCCGATCATTTTCATGGTTGTCGATTTGCCGGCGCCGTTCGGGCCAAGCAGGCCGAATGACTCCCCCGCCGGAACCTCGAACGAGATACCGTCGACGGCGATGAGCTCGCCGTAGCTCTTGGTGAGGTTTTCGGCTGTGATGACTGCGGGTGGGTTCATCTCGAAGCTGGCTGACGTGGAGAAAGAGCGGGTGGCTTCATTGTGCACCCCAGCAGACTAGTAGAGCCAAGGAATACGTGAAAGAGGTATTCCGCAATTTTCTGGATTAAACCTCTGGACCCTGCGCGGACATTCTGCTGGATCACTCCGCGCCTCAGGCCCTGGAACCGTATGGTTCCAGGGCCTGATGGTTTATCCAGACGAGTGATCCAGCAGAATCCGCCGGTTCCTCACTTCGTCGGATGCGCCCGCAGCACTTCCAAGCGCTGGCGGTACTCGGTCTCGTCGATTTCACCCCGTGCGTAGCGCTCCCTCAGCACGCTTTCGGCGCCCTGGGTTGCCGCCCAATAGTGGTTCCGGCGCCACATCCGGCGGCCGAAGAAGATGAAGCAACCGATGACCAGGAACCAAAACAGCGGGATCAGGAGGAAAAACGGCCAGAAGACGAATCCGTCCCCCGGTCCATGGACGACGTCGGCGGGAAGCTGCGCGGCCGCGGCGCCGATGGTGGTGCTCAGTGATGTCAGCATGTCCAGTCCAAACTCTCAACAGGCCGTATCTCGGCTCTGGTTCCAGTCTGGTTTTTGGCCCTTCGAAAGGCGTCGGCCCCCGGGAGTCACTTGCGCCCTGCCGCCTACTCCCCCGGGAGACTGCGGGCCGGGGCTAGCTGCTCCAGCCCGGCCGGACCAATCCGGATTCGTACGCCAACACCACCAATTGCGCACGGTCCCGGACCAGCAGTTTGGTCATGATCCGTGAAACGTGCGTCTTCGCTGTCAGCGGGGTGATGAACAGCCGCTCGGCGATCTCTGCGTTGTTCAGGCCCTCGCCTACCAGCGCCAAGACTTCCCGTTCGCGCTCGGTGATTTGCTCCAGGGGCACTGTCTTCGACGCCGCCTTGCTGTGCAGGGCGAGCTGGGCCATGATGCGGCGTGTCACGGACGGCGAAAGGAGCGCGTCGCCGTCGTGCACTACCCGCACAGCGCGGATCAGTTCCTCCGGCTCGGTGTCCTTGACGAGGAAGCCGGCGGCACCCGCGCGCACAGCCTCGGCGATGTATTCGTCCAGCTCAAACGTGGTGAGGATGATGACGCGGGTGTGCGCGAGGCGGGGGTTGGCCAGGATTTGCCGCGTTGCGGCGAGCCCGTCGCCATCAGGCATGCGGATGTCCATGAGCACGACGTCGGGCGCCTCACGCTCGGCCAGCCTGACGGCATCCCGGCCGGTCCCCGCTTCCGCCACCACTTCCATGTCGGGTTCAGCGTCCAGGAGGGCCCGGAATCCCGCCCGGATAAGGTTCTGGTCGTCGACTAACAGCAAACGGATCATGGCTGGCGTTCTCCCTTGTTGGAGTTAAGAGGGAGGTTCGCTTCCACACGCAGCCCGGGCTCGAGCGGCGTCAGGCCAAGCGTGCCACCAAGGGCCTCGACGCGCTCCCGCATGCCCCTCAGCCCGTTCCCGGTAGGAGCTCCCCGGAGGCCGCCGCCGTCGTCGTCGATCCTCACCCTCAGCGCGTTCCCCGCCACTTCTAGAAGTACGACGGCGGACGCCGCGCCTGAGTGCCTGCGGACGTTGCTCAGCGCTTCCTGGACGATCCGGTAGGCGGCTTCCTGCTGCGCTGGGCCAAGGTGTTCTGGGCCTGCCCTGTCCGCCCCTACCGAGTTTTCGAACCGCACTTCCAGGCCGCCGCGCCGCGCGTCTTCCACGAGTTCCGTGATCCGCCCCAGGCTGGGCGGCGCCGCGGGACTCAGCGGGGCGTCGTCGCGCAGCACACCGAGGAGCTGACGGACTTCGGCCAGGGATTCCTTGCTCGCTGCCTTGATGGCTTCCAGCGCCGGGCGGAGCTTCTCGGGATCGTTCGTTCCCAGATGGAGCGCCACGGAAGCCTGGACGTTGATCATCGACAGGGAGTGGGCCACCACATCGTGGATATCCCGGGCCAGCGTGAGACGGTACTCGTCGCGTTCGGCCTGTTTCGCGGCCTCCCGCCGTCGGCGGTATTCGGCCATCCGCTCGCCCCGCCGTCGGAAGCCTTCACCGATCAGGACAAGGATCGCCGCCCAGGCGACACCGGCAGATGCCCGAACCAGCCCCGTCTCATCCCCGGCGAGGACAGCCATCAGCAGGATGGCGGCGGCGGAAATCCCCGCCCCGAGCCAGGCCTGCCAGCGCAGCCCCGCGGCGGCGGTCAGGATGATCGAGAGAGCCAGGGACAGCACTATCGGGCCCCAGGCGTAACCGAGGAGTAAATAGCTGGACGTGGCCGCGAGGGTGATCGGCAGCATGACGGCGGGCCTGCGGGTCCGGAAAGCCAAGGCCGCGGGGCCCGCTAACAGCAGCATGAAGGCGAGCGGGTCCAAAGGGCGCAGGGAAGCCTGATGGCTCGCCGAAAAGACGGTCCCGAGGACCTGGATCAGGGCCACCGCGATCACGATGAAACTCGTGGGAGGACCCTGGAAACGCCGCTGCATGCTCCGAGCCTAGCCGCGGAGGGCGCCGACGTCGTCGGGTTAACGATGTAGGGCGCCTACTCCCGCGGGAGTAGGCGCCCTACACAGCGCTGGGAGCACAATCAGGCGACGCCGGAGACGCTTCCGGCTGCCAATTGGCGTTCCGCGGCTTCAACCACGTTGGTCATGAGCAGCGCCACAGTCATGGGACCCACTCCGCCGGGGTTCGGCGATATCCAGCCCGCCACATCGGCAACGGCGGGATCGATGTCGCCGTGGACCTTGCTCTTGCCCGTCTCGGGGTCGGTTTCACGGGTGACACCGACGTCGAGCACGGCCGCGCCCGGCTTCACGTCCGCAGGCTTGACGATGTGCTTGGCACCCGCAGCGCCCACAATCACGTCCGCCAGCCGCAGCAGCTCCGAGAGGTTCTTGGTGCCGGTGTGCGTCAGGGTCACGGTGGCGTTCACGGCCCGCCGGGTGAGCAGCAAGCCGATCGAGCGGCCGATCGTGACGCCGCGGCCGACAACCACAACGTGCTTGCCGGCGAGGCTGTAGCCGTTACGTTCCAGGAGCTCGATGACGCCGCGGGGTGTGCACGGCAGCGGCGAGGTGATCTCTCCGTTGACGTTGAGCACCAGCCGGCCCAGATTGGTCGGGTGCAGGCCGTCGGCATCCTTGGCGGGGTCGATCCGCTCAAGGATTGCGTCTGTGTCCAGGTGCTTGGGCAGCGGCAGCTGCACGATGTAGCCGTGGCAGGCGGGGTCCGCATTGAGTTCGTCGATGAGGGCCTCAACCTGGGCCTGGGTGGCGTCCGCCGGAAGCTCACGCTGGATCGAGTTCATCCCGATCTCCACGGACTGCTTGTGCTTCATGGACACGTAGAGCTGCGAGGCAGGATCCGCACCTACGAGCACAGTGGCAATGCCCGGAGTTACGCCGCGGGCCCTCAGGGCAGCGACGCGCTCAGTCAGCTCAGACTTGATGGCGGCTGCGGCGGCCTTGCCGTCAAGGATCTTCGCGGTCTGCGCCATGGACGGGTTCACCACTGCTCGTGCTGCGGGTACAGCGGGAAATCGGCGGCGAGCTTGTCAACGCGGGCCTGCAAGGCTTCGACGTCGGTAGCGGAGCCGGACTTCAGCGCCGAAGCGATGATCTCGGCAACCTCGGTGAATTCGGTGGCACCGAAGCCGCGGGTAGCGAGGGCCGGGGTACCGATGCGCAGGCCGGAGGTGACCATCGGCGGGCGGGGGTCGAACGGAACGGCGTTGCGGTTGACCGTGATGCCCACCGAATGCAGGAGGTCTTCGGCCTGCTGGCCGTCCAGCTGCGAGTTGCGCAGGTCCACGAGGACCAAGTGGACGTCGGTGCCCCCGGTCAAAACGGAAACACCGGCCTCAGCGACATCGGCCTGGTTGAGGCGATCGGCGATGATCTTGGCGCCTTCGAGGACGCGCTCCTGGCGCTCCTTGAATTCCTCGCCGGCAGCGATCTTGAAGGCGACAGCCTTGGCGGCGATGACGTGCATGAGCGGGCCGCCCTGCTGGCCCGGGAACACGTTGGAGTTGAGCTTCTTGGCCCATTCCTGCTTGGCGAGGATCACGCCGGAACGGGGGCCGGCCAGCGTCTTGTGCACCGTGGAGGTGACGACGTCGGAGTGCGGCACCGGGCTCGGGTGCAGGCCTGCTGCGACGAGACCCGCAAAGTGGGCCATGTCCGTCCAGAGGAGCGCGCCAACCTCGTCGGCGATGGAACGGAAGGCTGCGAAGTCGAGGTGGCGCGGGTAAGCAGACCAGCCGGCGATGATGACCTGCGGCTTCTCGGCAATGGCCTGTTCGCGGAGCTTGTCCATGTCCACGCGGAAGTTGTCTTCTTCGACCTGGTAGGCAGCTACGTTGTAGAGCTTGCCGGAGAAGTTGAGCTTCATGCCGTGGGTCAGGTGGCCACCGTGGGCCAGGGAAAGGCCGAGGATCTTGTCACCGGGAGTGATCATGGCCGACAGGGCTGCGGCGTTGGCCTGCGCGCCCGAGTGCGGCTGTACGTTGGCGTACTCAGCGCCGAAGAGGGCCTTCACACGGTCGATGGCCAGCTGCTCGGCGATGTCCACGTATTCGCAGCCGCCGTAGTAACGGCGGCCCGGGTATCCTTCGGCGTACTTGTTGGTCAGGACCGAGCCCTGGGCCTCCATGACGGCGCGGGGCGCAAAGTTCTCGGAAGCGATCATTTCCAGGGTGCCGCGCTGGCGGCCGAGTTCCTGTTCCAGAACTGCTGCGATCTCGGGGTCGAGCTCGGAAAGCGGCTGGTTGCTGATGGTCGCGGAGGTGATGGTGGTGGTGGTCACGAAGATCTCCTGGATAGGCAACGGGTATTTCTACAGGTCAGGCTACCGGCTGGGTTTTTTCCACGCCTTTGATTACGGGGCATGGCACAGCGACAGTAAAACGTGACCCTCGGCCCAGGCGTACGATCCGTGGTCTTCATCAATGCCGCTCCCTGGTGGTACACCACCCAACGCCAGTCGCGACGACTTAAACAGTACAACAGGTGCGCAACGGTAGGCTTGATCGTGTGACTGACTCCACCCTGCCTACGTCTTTTGTTGTAACCCTGTCCTGCCCGGACCGGCCCGGAATTGTGCACGCCGTTGCAGGCGCTTTGTTGGAGGCCGCCTGCAACATCGCCGATTCCCAGCAATACGGCAGCCCCAGCACGGGAAACTTCTTCATGCGGGTGGAAGCCACGACGTCCTCGACCCAGGCTGAACTGAGTTCCGCGCTGGCCCCGGTGGCCGAAGCATTCGGTATGAAGTGGCAGATCAACCCCGTGGGCCAGAAGGTCCGCACCCTGATCCTGGGATCAAAGGACGCCCACTGCCTCAACGATCTGCTCTTCCAGCAACGCACTGGCACCCTCCCCATCGAGGTGCCGGCCATCGTATCCAACCACCGGGACCTCGAAGGCCTGGCGGAGTTCTACGGAATCCCCTTCCACTACATCCCTGTCACTCCGGACACCAAGCCCCAGGCCGAGGCGAAGCTGCTCGATCTCATCCGTGAGCACGGCATCGAGTTGACCGTCCTGGCGCGCTACATGCAGGTCCTCTCCAACGAACTATGTACCGAACTCAATGGCAAGGCCATCAACATCCATCACTCCTTCCTGCCGTCCTTCAAGGGCGCGAAGCCCTACCACCAGGCGCATGCCCGGGGCGTGAAGATCATTGGAGCCACTGCCCACTACGTCACGGCGGACCTCGACGAGGGCCCGATCATCGAGCAGGAGGTCATCCGGGTGGACCACGCGCGCACGGCCGAGCAATTCGTGCAGATGGGCCGCGACGTCGAGGGCCGCACCCTGGCGCAGGCGGTGCAGTGGCACGCCGAGCACCGCGTCCTGCTTGACGGCACCCGCACGGTGGTGTTCAACTAACGCTGTGGGCTCCATCCAACCAGCTCCCCCACCCAACTAGCTCGCATTTAATGTCGTTTTGACGCCTCATAACGGCATCTACTGCTAGCTAGTTGGGTGTTCTACGCTGGGTCCATGGACGGGACCCCGAGGGCCTTCAGCGACGAAACCGACAATCACGAGGCGAACCTGGCCGTTTACTACGACCGGCAGGCCGCCCTCCAGAACACCCGCGCGATGACCCCGCGTCGGACGGAATGCCGCGGTTGGTTCATCCGTCTACTCAAGGAAGAACGCCGGCACTCCTTGTTCGAACTGGGCTGCGGCACCGGCGTCGAGGGTTTGGAGTTCGTGCGGGCGGGACTGCACTACGCCGGCGTCGACCTTTCCGAGGAGAGCATCCACCTCGCGCGCGCCAAGGGCTTGGACGCGAGCGTGGCCAGCGGCCGGTCCCTGCCGTTCGCCGACGCCACGTTTCCGGCCGTGTGGACCATGAGCACCCTCCTGCACGTCCCCAACGCGGGAATCCACGACGTCGTCCGCGAACTCGTGCGGGTCAGCGCGGCTGGTGCGCCGATCGCCGTCGGGCTCTGGTCCGGTAACGATGAAGAAGTCCTCAACCCCGAGGACGAAGACGAGCCGAGGCGTTTTTTCAGCCGCCGGAGCGACGACGTCGTGCGCCGCATCTTCGGTGCGCACGGCACAGTGGAGCACTTCGAGACCTGGCCCGAGGGCACGGGAGCTGAGTCCGGACCCGGTGCGGGCAAGTGGACCCAGCACTACCAGTTCCTAGTCCTCCGGACGCCTCCCGGCTCACCCAAGTAGTCCCCACCGCCACCCTCGCCTCGCAAGCTCGGCCAGGGAACCCTGGCGGCGTGGGCCCCCGCATTTGTTGTCGTTTTCAGGGCTCATAACGACAACAAATGCGACTTAGTTGGGATGGGGGGACCGGACGCCGTCATCTAGGCTTGCCCCATGGCTCCCATTTACACCTTCGCCGGAGATACCCCGGCCATCCATCACACCGCCTTCGTGGCACCCACGGCTTCCATCATCGGCAAGGCAACCCTCGGCGCGGACTCGAGTGCCTTCTATGGTGTGTCCGTCCGTGCCGACACCGCCGCCATCAGCGTCGGTGCCGGCTCGAACCTGCAGGACAATGTGGTCCTGCACGCCGACCCAGGATTCCCCTGCACCGTCGGTGAGCGCGTCAGCGTCGGGCACAGCGCCGTCGTCCACGGATGCACTGTGGAGGACGACTGCCTCATCGGCATGAGCGCCACCATCCTGAACGGCGCCGTCATCGGTACCGGTTCGCTCATTGCCGCCGGCGCGGTCGTGCTTGAGGGAACTGTCATCCCGCCGCGATCCTTGGTTGCCGGGGTGCCCGCCAAGGTGCGCCGCGAACTGAGCGAGGAAGAGCTCGACGGCGTGAAGCGCAACGCGGCCCACTACCGGGAGCTGGCGGCGGCGCACCGCGAGATGCACGGGCAAAGCTAGTCCAGGCTGATCGGACCCAGCTCGTCCAAGGGCGATTTCCAAGGGACGCAAGTCAGTTATAGAAAGGACACTGCGGACGGACAGGCTGTCAAAGCTTTCAGGGCAGACTATGCCCCGATCATCACTGTCCCTGCGCCCTGCCCGGATTCATCGTTCCACTGCCGAATTCTGGTCCCAAGAGCTGCAAGGTCTTTGTCACGGGGGCCCTTGACGAGCTCGAACAGAGATTCATCGGGGTTATCTGAGTCTCCACCCCACGCCACGACCCCAGCACACTCCGCTAACAGGCTTCTGATGGTTCGAAGCTCCGAGCCGAATAGATTGCCTCGGCTTCCGAATGGGAAAGAACCCGGCAAGATCTGAATAGCCGTGCCTGATGCCAAGTTCGTAGAAACACCCGCCGCGATCTCTGACAACGGTCGGAAGCCAACCACGTCCCCTTTACCTAGCGGCCGGACCTCATAGTTGAAGCGGCGAGCGACGTAAATCAGGATCGCTTCGGGATCTCCGGCACGGACCGACACTGATGCGGCACTTCCGGGCACAGGACGCGCCCAAACTCCTTCGTCCGTATCGGATGATTGTGCCGTTCGCCAGCCGTTGTTGCTTCGTTTCGGTTGCTTCCCTGAAGGTGCCCGAACAACATGCGTGGCTTTGGCGACGGCTGGGGATGCCGTGACGATTGCACCGCCCGCGACGACTATTGCTCCCCCCAATACAGCGCCGAGAAGGGAGCGGCGGCCGACTTTTCGACTTGGAGTCTTCACGGGATTGGACCTTTCACGACGCGAATTGGTTGACCAACGGCTTGGAAAGTCAACCGAGATTGGTCTCGGTGAGGACAAGAAAGACAAACAGGGCAATTGCTGGCAGAAGGAGTGTTCCCAACCCCGCTGACCATGACTTAAGGTTCTTGAGTTGCCTTAGCTTCAGCAGCACGACAGCATCGGCGAGAAGAAACACCACAGTGATGAGAACGAAGAAGAAAATGCAAATGCTGAGATTCGTGTCGTCCTGACCGTAGCGGGCATCCGGGTATCCGCCATTTTCCAGGATCAAGTGCGCGGCGTTCAGTGAAGCTAGTGCCAACCATGGGAAGCCCAGCAGATTCAGGAAAACGACGGCCGCAAGCGAACCGGGCTCCCCCGCGCCGAGCGATGCGGGCTGGGCTTTTGTCATGCTCACCTATTCCTCGAGAGGCCGTTGTACTTCTCAAACACCCGGTAGAGGCCTATGAGTTCTCCCCCGTAGCGCTGGGCGTCTGGACCTGTTCCGTTGTAGCGGGCCAGAGTCGTCTGATACTCGCTTTCGGGGTTTCCCCTGCCCAGAAACACGTCCTGATCGACGGCTCCATGGATCAGGACCTGGGCGGCGGTTTGCACATTGAAGTTGTCGTCCTGGAGTTTCTGCCACATCGTCCACACATCGGGCTTATTATTGGGATCCATGATTGTGCCCGGCATCATTCCTTGGCTGATGCAGTAGTTTTGCGCCCGGATGGCAGTCCTCGCGAAGATTTGTCCCAGACCGGTGCTTGAATCATCGTTACCGCGCCCGAGGAGTCCTGCGTAGTAGAGCCGCACTCCCTCGTCCGCCACCGTGTCGAGGTGCGTGTACTTGCGGTACTCCCACAACAGGGGACATTGGACCAACGATTTAGGCACTCGGAACTGACCCGCAGCCTGGGTGATTTGCGCATCGAAACGAAAGATCATCTCGACCGCCTCAGTGTTAGACCGCAGCGTGGTCAGAGGCTCGCCTTCGTATTCAAGGCCCTTCTCCGGAACCCCGATCGACTCGAGATATGACTTGATGTCGGCCATCAATGCCCCTTGTAGCTGAGCATCAAGGAGGACGTCCACCACCTGAGTTTCCTTCGGCGGATTGAATGAATTCTGTCCCACATCGCGTCCCGACGCGATGTTTTTGTCGATTTCGATTCTTCCGGCGCCCGTCCCGACAGTGATGGTTGATATCTGGTCGAAGGCCCAATCTTCCGGCAGCGGATATCCTAGGTTGCCCGAGAACCCGGTGGACATGTCACACACAAAACTGGCTGTGGAAAGCCCTTCCCCCGCCACACGGGAACACACGTTGCGAGGACCATAGATACCGATCTTGTAGCCTGCGGCGTTGAAGTCCATCGTGGACGTGATCCCTCGGAAGTGAGGGATGATGTTTTCGGTAACTTCATAATCGAGGGCGTCGAAATCAACGGCGAAGTAAACAGTCGTGCCGGGCTTGAACCCGTAGAAGCGGAGTCTTTCGATGGCCGCCAGTGCATCTGCTTGCCCCTGTCCGGCATTGAAGTATGCCGCCGCACCGCCCCAGGTTTGGTAGATGGGGAAGACGCGCATGCCGCTTGACTGGATGGTCGCGAGTTCGCCGGGCTCGATCTGTTTGTTCCAAGTAGAGCGGGGAGCATTAGACAGGTAACGGCCAACGATCTGATATCCCGCCGCCATCAGAGCCGAAGCCCGTGCAGGAGTGATCGTGGTGATGCAGTCGGCAGCCGTTCCTCTCCGGGTGACATCGCCGGTGGAAACCAAAAGCGACGCCCATGTTTGAAAGTCGCCTTTTCCCGTGACGGGCAATTTGGCGAAGCCTTGAAAATCGGACACCAGCGCAGACAATTGAGCGGTAAACACATCCACAAACGCGGTTCCGGCACGTCCATTGAAGATCATGGCGGCGCTAAACAGCCGAACCCAGATTCCCGTGGAGCCAACCGTCAACGTGTTATTGCGAATCCCTGATTGTGTGCCTGGTCCAAAGAATCCGTTGGCCACATTGTCGCTCATGCCTATCTGGTACTGAATGGCAAACATAAGCGCCTTCTGCACATTCCGTGAGAAGAAACCGTCGCACGGGACGATGAAGAATTCACGACGCCCGATGTACGCTGCATTCAGCCATTGTTGGGCAGAACGGACAGCGCGGCCTCCTCCTGGCAGCAGAACGTATGGATCCATGGTCAGAAGGGCCTTGAACACTTTCGGTGTGATGCCATCGCCAGGGAAGGCCGCTTGGACTCCCATGTCCAGTTTCAGCTTTCGGACGGCGTCCTTGACCCGCTGATTGTAGATTCCGTCGATTTCTCCGCCATCGTAACCCTTGCAATACAGAGCCGATTGGATGATCTTATTAATGCGCCCAGCGCCAGGAGTGGCCCCGTCGATATTTGGCATTTTGGATTGAAGAGTCGCCAACGTCGTTGGGCCAAAGCTGTCCGACAGCGCGGTGATACCAAGCTCGAATTGCAGCGCGCGGGTCAGGGCGAACATGACCGCCCAGCTCGTTCGCCCGTTCTCCTCCACTTTTGGAATACCTGCGGAGTTGTAGGTATTGATAAATTTCTGGGCACGGATCACCATTACGTCTGCCATTATTCCCCAAAATTGGCTTCGTTTTCGTAAAAGGTCGTGAATCGCCACCGCCCTCAAACATTGCTGGGCCGGTTCTAGAACCGCCGTCGACAGCAAGTCGACGCCATGATGAGTCCACCCCTCGCCTAACGTTCACAAAAGGATTAGACGGGCAATTTTGATGATTTTGTAAATGATAGCTCACTATCTCTACCCGGTCAAACCGACTCTTGACGGATGCCTCCAGGCGTGGATGTCCGGGATACAGGCCGGGGCGTGGACTGCGGAAGAGCAACGCCAAAAAATACGAGGCCCGCTCTGCGTCCTTGGATCAGGTTTAGGAACGCAGAGTGGCCTTCGCGAACGCAGCAGCGGTAGTCAGTCCAGGCTGATCGGCCCCAGTTCGTCCAACAGGTCACCGGGACCGGGGTTGCCTGCCACGGATGAACCGCCAAGATGGTTCACCACACCCCACACAGCGTTGAGCCCCGTGGTGACGGCGCCTTCGGCCCAGCCTGCGGTGAACGAGACGTCGTCGCCCGCCAGGAAGATGCCCCGTTGGCTCTCCGGCAGCTTGTCCTGCTTGAAGTGCGTGAACAAGCGCTGCTGGTAGCGGTAGTGGCCGGGCAGGTTGGCCTTGAAGGCACCCATGAAGTTGGGGTCGGCCTCCCAGGAAACGGTGATGGGCTGGCCAACGATGTGGCTCGCAATGTCCACGCCCGGATAGATCTGCTCGAGCGAGTGCAGCATGAGCTTGACGCGTTCCTCGGCGCTGAGCGAGAGCCACTTCAGGGCGTCGTCGTTCCACGTGTAGGAAAGCAGGATGACGGCAGGCTTGTCCGGGCCGTCGTCGAGCAGGTAGGTTGCCCGGTTGAGCCGGTCGGTCAGGGTCATGGACAACACTTCGCGGCCCGTTTCGGGGTCGGTGTCCTTCCAGAACGGCCGGTCCACCATCACGAAGGTCTTGGACGACTGCATGTAGTGCGAGCGCTCGATCGCTGTCCACAGTTCCGAGGGGAACAACGCTTCCTGGGTGTGGATGCGCGTGGACAGCAGCCAGGACTGGCACGTGGTCACGACGGCGGGGTAGCCGGTTTCGCGGCCCCAGCGTTCGCGCACCAGGAGATCGCCGTTCTCTCCGCGCTCAATGCGGTCCACGGCTCCGCGAGGGGAACCGGAATGCAACGATGCCAGCGAGGTGCCCTCTGGCCAGTGAGCCATGCCCGACGGCGCGTGGTGCCACAGTGCCTCGGGGAGCCGTTGCGCGCCCCCGGTGATGAGCCGGTGCTGGTCGTCGGCATCGGTGTAGACGACGCGCAGGATTTCGAGGATGGAGTTGGGGAAGTCGGTGTCCCAACCGCCGGTACCGAAACCTACTTGCCCGAAGGCCTCGCGGTGCGCGAATCCGGCCTCCTTGAAGGACGTGCTTGCGGCGATGAAGCCGTAGAAGGTCTGCTCATCCAGGAGCGGGAGTAGCGCGTTCCACAGCTCCTTGATGCGTTTGGTGTCGCGGGCCCGGATCGCCTCCTGCATTTCCTGGAACGCAGCGCCGTCATTCACGGCGGCCTTCCACGCTGTGGCGACTTCGTGGAAGAACTCCGGCAGCTCAGCGGAGGTGGCGGCGTAGTGCTTCTGCCCGGCCAGCTCGATCACGGTGCTTGATGTTGCAGGCGCAAGGGGGTTGGGGAATTCCTGGGTGTCCAGGCCGAGGAGATCCACGTAGTGGTAGAACGCCTTGCCTGACACGGGGAATCGCATGCCGCCGAGGTCTGCCACCACTCCGGGAGCCGAGGGGAAGCTCGCGGTGCGAAGCCGCCCGCCGATCTGGTCGGCCTCGTAGACCACGGGGCGCAGCCCGAGCTTCATGAGCTCGTATGCTGTGACGAGTCCCGACAGGCCGGCACCGATCACCGCGACTTCCGTGCCGTACAGCTCCGGCGGAACAACCGCCAGGCCGTCGGGGTGGGCCAGGTAGTGGTCGTAGCTGAACGGGAAGTCCGGGTTCAGCATGGTGATGGGAGCGTCGGCCGGCGTTGCTTGGGAATTTCCGGCATCCCCTGGGCGGGGTGTGGGTTCCGTGGGCAATTCGGTGGCGATGGTCATGAAAGTTCTGCCTTCACAGTTTCCGGGTCGGCGACCCTTGCGGATAGTTCACGGTATTCCTGTTCGGTCAGGGCCGCTACCTTGGAGTTCCGGCGTCCGTAGCCGAAGTAGAGGGCGATCCCCACAAGCATCCAGCCGCCGAATACCACCCAGGTGTCGGCACCCAGGTTGGCCATGAGGTAGGCGCACATCAGCGTGCCGATAACAGGGGTGATCGGGTAGAGCGGCACGCGGAAGCTGCGCTTGAGCTCCGGACGGTTGCGCCTCAGGTAGATGACGGCGACGTTGACCAGCGCGAAGGCGAAGAGGGTACCGATGCTCGTGGCGTCCGCGAGCGCGCCGAGCGGGACGAGCCCCGCGGTGAGTGCGACGGCGGTGCCCACGATGAGCGTTCCGGCCACCGGGGTGCCGGTCCGCGGGGAGATCTTGCCGAAAACCTCCGGGACCAGTCCGTCGCGGGACATGGAGAGCAGGATCCGGGTCTGGCCATAGAGGACGGTCAGCACGATGCTGGCGATGGCCAGCACGGCTCCGATGGAGAAGACGAGCGCGATCCAGGGCTGGTGCGTGGTTTCCTCAAGAATCTGCACCAGGGCGGCCTCGGTGCCGCCGAACCATTCCCAGGGGCGGGCGCCGATGGCGGCCACGGCGACCAGGACGTAGATGCTGGTCACGATCACCATGGAGAGCAGGATGGCGCGGGGAAGGTCGCGCTTGGGGTTGCGGGCTTCTTCACCGGCAGTGGACGCGGCGTCAAAGCCTATGTACGAGAAGAACACCCGGGATGCGGCGGCCGAGACGCCTGCTGCGCCCATGGGCATGAGCGGTTCGAAGTTCCCGGCGTTGAACGCGGTGAACGCAACGGCGCAAAAGAACAGCAGGATGACAATCTTGATGCTCACGATCGCGGTGTTGATCCAGGCGCTTTCCTTGGCGCCTCGCACCAGCAGGATCATCGCGAGGACCACAATCAGCATGGCCGGGATGTTGACCACGCCACCGCTGCCCGGTGGCTGGGACATCGAGTCCGGCAGGAACTGTCCGAACGCGGCGAGGGTTTCGTTCACGTATTGCCCTGCGCCGACGGCCACGGCAGCCACGGAGACCGCGTATTCGAGGACGAGGCACCAACCGCAGATCCAAGCCATGCCCTCGCCCATCGTGGCGTAGGAGTAGGAGTAGCTGGATCCGGCAACGGGCACGAGGCCCGCCATTTCGGCGTAGGACACTGCGGAGAACAGGGCGGCCAGGCCCGCGACCACAAAGGAAATCCAGACTGCTGGGCCGGCCAGCGGCACGGATTCACCCAGGATCACCAGGATGCCGGTGCCCAAGGTCGCGCCGACACTGATCATCGTCAGTTGGAGGACACCGAAGCTGCGGACGAGCGGCGTACCGCTTTCGCTGCTTCCGGCTTCGCTGACCATCTGCCCGATCGGCTTGCGGCGCAGGAGCTGCGAACCGAGTCCCGGGCGGCGGGCGGCATTGCCGGCACCTGTATTCGTGGCGTGCGTTGGCTTGGTCTGGGTGGAGGTAGGCACAGTCACCGTTGACGTCCCTTCAGAGTAGTTGGCGGTTTCCCCTGACAACCGTAAGCCTGTGAGCCAGCTCTCACGGCGGTGCAAAATGACCTATAGTGATCAACCATGAGACGTATTGCACAATCAGAAACGACGCCGGAAGCGGCGCTTTCCGGGCAGGTCAGCGTTGATCTGTCTGCGATTTCAGACAACATCAAAGCACTCAAGAAGCGCACCGCAGCGCCGCATTTCATGGCCGTCGTCAAGGGGAACGGCTACGGTCACGGCCTCGTGGATGTGGCCCGGACGGCGGTGGCGGCAGGAGCTGATTGGCTGGGAACCGCCCAGTTGAGCGAAGCTATATCACTTCGCCAGGCGGGCATCACCGTGCCGGTCCTGTCGTGGCTGTATCTGGCATCCCAGACCAGCGCGACCATCCGCGAGGCACTCGAGTACGACGTCGACGTTTCGCTTGGGAGCGTCGGTCAACTTGAGGTCCTGGCCGGGATCGCGAGGCAATTGGGCCGCCCCGCCGTCGTGCACCTGGAGCTGGACAGCGGCCTCAGCCGCGGCGGTGCGCGCAAGGAAGACTGGCCCGAGCTCGTGGCCCGGGCACGCAAGGCGGAGCAGGACGGCACGGCGCTTGTCCGCGGCATCTGGACTCACTTGGCCTGGGCCGATGTACCCGCCCACCCTGGCAACGCCGCAGCCGTGGCGGAGTTCGAAGACGCCGTTCGCGAAGCCCGGGCTGCCGGCCTGGACCCGCAGCTGCGGCACGTGTCGAGCTCGGCGAATATCCTGGACCGGCCCGAATTCCATTTCGATATGGTCCGCGCCGGACTGGCGATCTACGGACTCGCCCCGGCGGACCATCTGGATCCCGCCGACTTCGGACTGCGCCCCGCCTTGAGCGTCACCGCGCCGCTCGTCATGGTGAAGAAAGTCCCGGCGGGGACTGGCGTCAGTTACGAACACCAGGCCATCACGCATGAGCCGCGCTACCTCGGACTCATCCCCTTGGGCTACGCCGACGGCATCCCCAAGGGCATCAGCGGCCGGAGCCTGGTCCAGATCGCCGGCCGGAAAGTCCCTGTGATCGGCAAGGTGTGCATGGACCAGTTCATGGTGGACCTCGGCCCGGATGCGTCCGGAATCGAGGTCGGTGACACGGCGGTCCTGTTCGGCGATCCGGCTGGAGGGGCTGCGAGCGCCGACGATTGGGGCGCCGCCATCGGAAGCCACGGGGACGAGATCATCAACCGGATCGCGCCGCGGCTCCCCCGCGTGTACGAGTCCAGCGCCTACGAGTGCCCCGATTACCAGGAGGCACCGAGCGATGTCGCCTGAGCCGACCCACGGCCGCCTCAGTTTCGTCACGCTTGAGCAGTTCCTGAAGCAGCTGCCGCCCGAGTTGGAGATACTCCACGACGGCGGCAGCGGCGGGGAGTTGTTGCGCTGGGTTGAACCCAGCGAACTGGACGATCCCACCCCCTACCTGCCGGAGGGGGAATTCCTGCTGACCGCGGGACTCCCTTTCCTGGGTGATGGCGGGTCCAGGGAAAACGTCGATGCGTACGTGAAGCGGCTGGTGGGGGCCAAGGTGGCGGCGCTGGGGTTCGGGATCAGGCCGTATTTCGACGCCGTCCCGGCCGAGCTGCTCCAGGCGTGCCGACGGCACCAGCTCACCTTGATTGAGATCCCGGAGTCCATCCCGTTCGCCGCGATCGGGCTTGAGTTCTCCCAGCTCCTGGAATCGGATAATGCGAAGGTCTTCCGCCAGCTCGCGGAGACCAACAGGCAACTCATGCGGGCAGTCCTCTCCCCTCGGCCGGAACACGAGCTGCTCGCCGCTTTGGTCCAGAAGGTACCCGTCTGGGCCCTTCTCGTCGGAGCGGACGGGCGTGTACGTGCGCGCGCCCACGCAGCCGGCGGCAGCACCGGCGTCGAGCATTCACTGCTGGAGCCCATGCTGGAACGGCTCCTTTCGGGAAGCGGGCCGCGGGTTGAAGTTGACGGCTTTGAGCAGCCGGGATCGGCGATGGTTTTCGGCCACCCGCTGCGGAGCACCAAGGACGCCAACCTGGGCGCCCTGATCCTGGGCTCGGACGCTGCGCTGACACCCGCCCAGAACAGCGTGGTGCAGTCGGTGGTGGGGCTGCTGGAATTGCTCGTCCGCCAACGGACCAGCGGCTCGCTCGCGCCGAGCCAATTGGCCACGGCATTGTTGCTGCACCCTGAAAGCCTTGCCAGCGGCGGAACCCGGCACGTCAACGGGCTGAAGGACCTCCTCGCCCAGAGCCTTTCTTCCACGCGATCCGCTCCCCTGCGCGTGATCCAAGGCATCAAGGTGGACTCCCCCGAATGGCCAGCCGGCGACAGCCCGGTGCGCGAGCTTTTGCAGTGGCGGCGCCTTTTCGACACCAAACTGGTGGAAATCACCGATTACGGGTTCGCTGCGATCACTCGTTTGAAGGTGGACGACGCACTCCTGGCGGACATCGAAAAGCTGGGCTGGCGGCTCGTCATCGGAGACCCGACGGAACTGACAGGCCTCGCCGCAGCACACCAGCGCGTGACCTCGCTCCGTTCACGGGTCCAGTCCAGCGGACGGAGCGCCCGCGTCGACGAGGTGACCTGGTCCGTCACCGGACTCCTGGGGCGCGAGGCCGGGTCCATGCTGGCCGCGAGGCTCCTTGAGCCGGTGCTTTCCTTGGAAGCCGATAGGCGCGATCCCCTCTTGGCGGTCCTCCGGGGATGGCTGAGCGAAAACGGCAGCTGGGACGCCTCCGCAAAGCTGCTGGGGTTGCACCGCAACAGCGTGCGCCGCCAGATCGGCCTGCTCGCCGAACTGCTCGACGCCGACCTGAACCAGGCCCAAGTGCGCGCGGAACTTTGGATCGCGCTCCAGTACACGGACGGGTTGGTGGGCGGAGGGGAAGCTTAGTCTTCGGCACTCCCGGGCAGCCGTGCTGTCTACGTGTTGTGCAGCTTAAACACGTAGACGGGGCCGCAGGCACACTGAGAAACGCCGATTTTGCACGTATTTTGGCCGGTTCCACCACTTAATTCCGCCGTTTGACCACTGAGACGGGGTTTTCTGGGCCTAGCATTCGACAGCCGGCTACACGGCGTCCGCCAGTAGCTCAAATCAAAGTGGAGGAACGAAATGCTCACTACGACCGCATTGAATGCAAGCAGCACGATGGCAGCGGCACGCACCAAGATTGACGAAATGATTGTTCGTTACGATGGCTGGTTTCTGGTGTTTCTCGCCGTCCTGATGGCGCTTGCTTTTGTATTGCTCGCAGCGATGGCCATCTGGTGCTTGACGCAGGGACGAGGCCGGTTCACTGGCAACTGGAGTTGGAGCCAATGGGGCGTCTCTGTGTTCGTTGAATGCAGGTAACCAGGTGCAAGCCAACCGTCGTGGTGGCACTGACAAGCTGCCACCACGACAAGAGCATCGGAATTCGCCTCATGACTCTCAGCGTTGCCAACGTCAACTACGCCTACAATTCCAGAACCCAAGTGCTTAATGATGTTTCGTTCACGATCGCAGAGGACCAGATCATGGGCCTCATTGGTCCCAACGGGTCCGGGAAGTCCACTCTGATAAAGGTCATCCTGGATCTGCTCCAACTTCAAAGCGGCCGCATCCGCATCGGGTCTGAAAGCAGTCAGAGCCGCAGCGCCAAGATGTCTTCGATCTACCTGTCCAGCAATGATTACCTCCCTGAGTTCCTCACAGGCGAGGAATATCTGCGCTTTATGCACGGCCTCTACCGAGAACCCATGGATCACGCGGCACTGAGGACTCAATTCGTCAGGTACTCCATGCGCGACAGGCACCGCGATTTGATCGAAGACTACTCGCACGGCATGAGGAAGAAATTGCAACTCATCGCCGCGTTCATGCTCCGACGAAGGTTTACCGTCATCGATGAAACCCTCAATGGCGTCGACATCGATGCCATCAACCTCTTCGAACGGGACATCCGGAAACTTGCCACAGAAGGCCGGTCAGTTCTGCTGTGCAGTCATGACTTCAGCATGTTGGAACACGTCGCTGACGAGCTGGCTCTTCTCATCCAAGGGGCCCTAGTGGTTCAGGCTCCGGTCCGGAAAATTATCCAAGATCATGGCACGATAGCTGACCTTGCCAGCGAATTCATTCAAGCAATGGAACCATCATAAATGCGCCTCAAGAGCGTTGTCCTGCTGTTTCGACTGTTCTGGCTCTTCATCGTGAGACGCGTCCTGGGACGAGGACTGCTGGCCAGCCCGGCTGCTCGGCTTTCTGCCATTTTCCTACTCGTTGTCGCGTTCGCCGGATTCAACGCGTTGAGCTATGTGGTCATCCGCCAGTATCTCGGTGGAACCGGTCTACTTGATCCTGTTCTTCAAGTAGCCAACGCATCCGTCGGATTCTGGGTACTTATTGCGTACACACTAATCCGGGTGCTGTTTATGAAGGCCGATGAGCTTCTAAAGCTCTCCTTCAATCTGCCGGTGACCAACAAGGAAAGGACCATGGCATTTGCGCTCTTTGAGTCGTCCCTCGTCCTCCTCGTGACTGTGTTCATTTTCGGTGCTTTCTCCATTTCAACCGTGCTGATCGAGGGGACGGATTACATTCCGAGGGTTCTGGCGTCGATCTGGTTCCCCGCTATTTCAACGTACCTGCTTCTGAGCCTCGGCTACTATCTGCTTGAACGTGCTCTACAGGCCCTCAGGATAGCTCGACTTCGTGGCCTGATAGTCCCGATGGTGCTTGCTTTCGGGCTGGCGGTCGCCTTTCCTCAAACCAACGAGCAGGGCAATCAGATCACCGAAAGCTACGTCAACGGGCGGGACTACTTCGCGCCTGCTTTACTCTACGCAAAACTACAGGAAGACGTCGGGCTCTGGTTTTCCACTTTAGTTCTGCTTGCGACATCAGCAGCACTAATTCCAGCAATAGTGGCGGTCGCACCCAGGAACTACGTCCCAATGCCTCGCTTCTTCGCCTTCCTGCCTTCATGGTTGGCAGGGCGGAAGTTCGGCGTTTACATTCTGGTCTTGTTTCGGAGTTTCGAAACAATGGTGGCCGTCTCTTTTGTCATCGTCTATTCAGTCTTTACCTGGATCGAACACTTGGTGTTGCCGCCCTACGCGCTTGCCCTCATAACGTTTCAGGGAGTCTATGCATTTTCAAACTCGGAGCCCCTGCGACGCATGGTCACCTATCCGGGCAGCACCGTCGCGAACTACATACGCATCATAGGCTCGCAAGGCGTCCTCCTGATAACTGTGGGCATTCCAGTCATCGCAATTTCCTTGGCACAGGGAGTTGCCATCGAAGCGTGCCTGCCCGTGGCGGGATTCTGCTTGAGCAACGTTCTCATATCAACCTTGGTTGGCATCGCTTTCCCTCCCGAGAAAGGAAACCCATTCACTGTCATCATCGGGGTCCTGCTCACGGTGATAGTCGTCATGATTGTGGCTCTTGGCTTGAACGTCTTTAACTTTGATCCATTGATCAGCGCGGGAATATTCACCGCGCTTAACATGCTCGTCGTCTTTTACAGCATCCTGGGTATGCGAAGAATGGAAAGGATTGCACGCCATGAAGTGGTTGCTTAGATTCATCGTCGGGCTGACAGTCTCTTTTGTTGTCACCATGATCGTCGTCGTCGCAAGTTTCATCACCACGATGTTCTCGGCGTCGGAATTAGGAGTCAGGAAATTTGGCCTGTTCGGCGCACTCTTCTTCGAGCCCCATGCAAAGCCCGACGGGGCGACCGCATTGGAAATCGGGGTGTCGAACGGCACACCCATCGCTTTTGTCTTCGCGGCATCGCTGGTCTTTTATGTTGCCGTTGCATCCGTCCTGGAACGCCTAAAGCTCCACAAGAAGCGACTCCTGCAAGCGGACCAGGATTGACCGTTCGAAAGTTCGCCCTCCGGGATGTGACTGCCGGGCTGATAGCCAAGCAACTCATATGGTCATGTAGATTGCCTTTTGCCGCCGCGGCCCTCGGCTTCACAGCGTGCACCTTACTGGCCGCCATGACCACTGACCCGATACTTTTCCAGGCTGGCCTGTGGCTTCTTGTGCATGTGCTTTGCCTGCTGTGCGGTTTTCTGGTGCATGAGTGGTCTCACGTTGCGGGCATGAGGCTGTTTCACGGGATTTCCGACGTCGTAGTATCTTCCGGCGCCCTTCACTTCTCCGTCGTTCCCGTCGGGCGTCTCTACGGGTGGCAGATTGCAATCGTGGCGATACTCGGTCCGGGTGCTTCATGCTTGGTGGGGGCGCTTGTTGCACTGCTGGCACCCGGTTCATTCCTGCCGTACTGGTTCCTGTTGCATGCAGTCTTCCTTCTGCCATTCTTTGGCGATGGACGCAGCCTCATTCTCGAAGTCCGGAAGTGGGCTCGGCCGATTAGCTTACGCGCGCCCGGGGTCAACTGCTGATCCGGATCCTTTCGATCGCCGCCGGAAACTGCTATGCCAAAAGCCCAACAGGACCGCCAGAGCTAGCAGACCGAGAAATACCCAGATGGGCTGGCCCGTTACCGCGGCAAGAAAAGGGCCTCCGATCATGCCCGCGACAACAGCGACAGCCCACACAGTGAATAAAATGCGTCGTTCACGTTTGAGCGAAATTTTCATGATGCGATCCGTCCGGGACAGGGTTCACGACGTGACACAGGCGGGACGATCCCCACGTCGCCCCTCCTACGGTAGCTGCGATCAGCGGCAATCGATACACGACTTTCAATTTTGTTATGGACCCTCAACCTTCTGGAGCAGAACCTTCCCACTCGCGGTACAGCTCCGGGCGGCGTTCGCGCAGGTAGGGCACCTGTTCCCGGGCTGCCTTGACGCTTTCCGTGGAGATCTCGGCGAACAGCAATGCCGCACCGTCCCCGGCGGCAGCGAGCAATGAGCCGTCCGGACCCGCGACCACACTCCCGCCGAGGAAATCACAGCCGTCCTCGTGGCCACTGTGGTTCGCGTAGGCCACGTTGAGCTGGCTTTCCAGCGCCCGGGCGCGGATCAGGACTTGCGGTACCGTGTCGAAGCCCGCGGACAGGGCTGTGGGAACCAGCAGAAGCTCAGCGCCCCGCATGGCCGCAGCGCGGACAGTTTCGGGAAACTCGACGTCGTAGCAAATCAGCAGCGATGTCCTGACCCCGTTGAAGTCCACGATGCCGGGAGCTGCTCGGGCGGCGGAGAACGCCTTTCGCTCCTCCCCGCCGAAGAGGTGCACTTTGTCGTACTCCAGGAGCACGGCTCCGTGTGCGTCCAGAAGCGTAGCCGAGATATGCCAGCCGCCATCGACAGCCGGCGAGGGAAGGCTGTAGACCAGTCCGATTCCGTGGGTTCGGGCGATGTCCGCAAGACGTTCCCGGATGTTTGGAAGCGTCGCGAAATCCAGCTCGGCGTGGAGCCTCAGCGGCGCATAGCCTACCGGGAAGAGCTCGGGCGTCAGCAACAAGGAGGCCCCCGCCGCGGCAGCGCGCTGCGCCGCCGAATCGACCGTCTTTAAATTGGCGTCGATGTCCAGGACAACAGCGTTGGCCTGCAGAACGGACAGCAGCATCATTACCACCTCGATAGCACCTTGCATCCCCCGTCGGGCGTTCATGGGAGACACGCCCGGGATTACTCGTGATTCCAGCCTAGCCAGCCACAGGCTTGCCAACCGGGACAAAAGGACCTGCGGGGAGCCCGCAGGGGATGGTTCGTACAAAACTGGGGCATAGTTCATGATGACGATGCAAGTTCACTCCGTTGCGTTAACTTCTTGACTGCAACTGTGATTTGAGGCACGCTTCTTGTCATGCCCGCAACATCCAGCTCGACGAAGAGCCATCGCAAAAACCCCGGCTCGCAGTCAGCGCTGCGCCACCTGAACCAGCAGCGGCTCATCGAGTGCCTGCTGAGCGGCCCATCCACCCAGGCCGAACTCGCCAGGCAGACCGGGCTTTCCACGGCAACGGTGTCGAACATCGTCAAGATCATGCAGGACGCAGGGCTTGTCTCCACCGAGCCGATCACGAGCTCCGGACGCCGGGCACTGAACGTCAGGCTCAACAGCAACGGCGCAGTGGCCGTCGGGATCGATTTTGGCCGGCGCCACCTGCGGGTGGTCCTGGCCTCGCTGGGCTATCACATCATCATTGAGGAAACGGTCACACTACCCCTTGGCCACCACGCCGAACAGGGCATCAGCGCCGCAGTCGCGCTCCTCAACAAACTCCTGCTCGAAAGCGGGGTTGACCGAAGCGCGGTAGTTGGCGCGGGCGCCGGCATAGCGGGCCCCATCGACCGCCGTTCCGGGACCGTGGCGCAGGGGGCCATCCTGCCCGAATGGGTGGGGATCCAGATTCTCGAACGACTGGAGGAAGCCCTCGATCTTCCTGTATACGTTGACAACGACGCCAATCTGGGCGCCCTCTCCGAGGTCACCTGGGGACCCCACAGCGGGATCAGCAACCTCATGTTCCTCAAGATCGGTTCCGGCATTGGAGCGGGTCTCATCATCAATGGCGCGCCCTACTACGGGGCGGTGGGAATCACGGGAGAAATCGGCCATGCAACCATCCACGAATACGGCGCCATCTGCCGCTGCGGCAACCGGGGCTGCCTGGAAACGATGGCTTCCACCACCACCATGATCGAGCTGCTCGGGAAGGGCTCGGGGCTGCACCTCGAGCCCGAGGATATTGTCCGCAACGCCCTGGCGAGGGATCCGGCGACCCTTCGCGTGGTGGACGACGCGGGGCTCGCGGTGGGGCGGGCGCTGGGCAATGTGGCGAATCTCATAAACCCCGAAGTCATCGTGGTGGGCGGCCCCCTGGCCGGCCTCGGCGACATCCTCCTGGACCCGATCAGGCGCGGTCTCGTCCGCCATGCAGTGCCCGTAATCGGCGAGACAACGCACTTGGCGATGTCTTCGCTCGGCGCCCGGGCGGAGGCCCTCGGGGCGGCCGCTTTGGTGTTCCAGCACGCCGGAATCAAGCAGTCCTAAACATTTCGTTACCACGCTGTTATCGCCGTCTTGCGTTAAAGTCTTGACGACAAGCGGTGTGATCCAGTTTACTTTCTCATCAGATAGGCTCGCCATCCCCGAGCCGACAACGACGTCAAACATTGGAGGCGCAAGGGTATGTCGACCCCCATTACGCACCAGGATCCGGTTCTCCTCGAGATGCGGTCCATCACCAAGGAATTCCCCGGCGTGAAGGCGCTCTCGGACGTTAGCCTCCGGGTCAAGGTGGGCGAAATCCACGCGATCTGCGGTGAAAACGGTGCAGGCAAGTCCACGTTGATGAAGGTGCTCTCCGGGGTTTACCCCTACGGCAGCTACGACGGCGACATCGTGTACCAGGCGGAAGTCCAGCAGTTCAAGGACATCCGGGCCAGCGAACACGCGGGAATCGTGATCATCCACCAGGAATTGGCGCTGATTCCCGAGCTGTCCATCATGGAAAACATCTTCCTCGGCAACGAACCCGTCCGTCGTGGCATCATCGATTGGGCCGAGGCACGCAAGCGCTCAATCGAACTGCTCGCACGGGTTGGCTTGCGCGAGGACCCGGATACCCCGATCAAGGAAATCGGCGTCGGCAAGCAGCAGCTGGTGGAAATCGCCAAGGCGCTGAACAAGTCCGTCAAGCTGCTCATCCTCGACGAGCCCACTGCGGCCCTCAACGAATCGGACTCCCAGCACTTGCTGGACCTGATCCTTGGCCTCAAGGGCCGGGGCATCACGTCCATCATCATTTCCCACAAGCTCAATGAGATCGAGCAGATCGCGGACGAGATCACCATCATCCGCGATGGCAAGTCCATCGAGACGCTCAACGTCGTGGAAGACGGCGTCGACGAGGACCGGATCATCAAGGGCATGGTCGGGCGGACGCTCGAGTCCCGCTTCCCGGACCACACGCCGAAAATCGGCGAGGTGTTCTTCGAAGTCAAGGATTGGACGGTCGGGCATCCCCAGATCCAGGACCGCCTGGTCTGCAAGAACTCCAGCTTCCATGTGCGCCGCGGTGAAATCGTCGGCTTTGCCGGCCTGATGGGTGCCGGCCGCACCGAGCTCGCCCGCTCCGTCTTCGGCCACTCCTACGGCCGGTTCATCTCGGGGCAGGTGTACAAGGACGGCAAGCCGATCACCATGCGCAGCGTCCGCCAGGCGATCGACGCCGGTCTCGGCTACGTCACGGAAGACCGCAAGAGCCTGGGACTGAACCTCCTGGACGACATCAAGACAACAACGGTGTCAGCCAACTTGAAGAAGATCAGCCGGGGAATTGTCGTGGACACCAACAAGGAATTCATGGTGGCTGAGCAATACCGGAAGTCGCTGCGCACCAAGACCCCCTCGGTGGAGGAAGGCGTGTCGAAGCTCTCCGGCGGAAACCAGCAAAAGGTGGTTCTCGCCAAATGGATGTTCACCGATCCGGACCTTCTCATCCTGGATGAACCCACCCGCGGAATCGATGTCGGAGCCAAGTACGAGATCTACGGAATCATCCAGCAGCTGGCCAACCAAGGGAAGGGCGTGATTGTGATCTCCTCCGAACTTCCCGAGCTGCTGGGCCTCTCCGACCGTATCTACACCATCTTCGAGGGCTCCATCACTGGCGTACTCAACAAGGACGAAGCCAGCCAGGAAAGCCTCATGAAGCTCATGACATCCAGCCGCAAAGCTGCCTGACCCCGGTCACCTCCAGAACCACACGGACACAAGGACCCAAAACAATGAACGCGCTCAAGAAGCTATTCGGTGGCAACACCCGCCAATTCGGCATGATCTTCGCCCTGGTTGCACTCGTCATCTTCTTCCAGATCTTCACCTCGGGCCGTACTCTCACCCCGGGCAACGTCATCAACCTCTTCAACGGCAACTCCTACATCCTGATCCTGGCCATCGGCATGGTCCTGGTCATCATCGCCGGCCACATCGACCTTTCCGTAGGTTCGGTAGCGGCCTTTGTCGGTATCTCGGTGGCCCTCGCCATCAGGGACTGGCACCTGCCCTGGTACGTAGCAGTCCTGTTCGGGCTCCTGCTCGGCGCCCTGATCGGAGCCTGGCAAGGATTCTGGACGGCATACGTCGGGATTCCGGCATTCATCGTGACCCTTGCGGGAATGCTGCTGTTCCGCGGTTTCAACCAGTTCGTCGGCAAGTCCAACACCGTTCCGGTCCCGGAAGACTTCCAGTACCTGGGCTCCGGGTACCTGCCCGAGATAGGGCCGAAGACGGGGTATAACAACCTGACAATCCTGCTGGGCCTTATCGCCGTCGCATTCGTGATTGTCAGTGCGATTCGTTCCCGCCGCACCGCCCAGGCACTGGGCGCCGAAGTACAAGAAGGCTGGGTGATGGTCACCAAGCTCGTGCTCATCAATGCAGCCATCCTCTACGCCACGTACCTGTTCGCGACTGGCCGCCCCGGCACCTCATTCCCCATCCCGGGCCTCATCTTGGCCGTGCTGGTCCTGATCTACGGTTTCATTTCCGCCAAGACGGTCATCGGCCGCCACATCTACGCAGTCGGCGGCAACCGCCACGCGGCCGAGCTCTCAGGAGTTCAGTCCAAGAAGGTCAATTTCATGGTCATGATGAACATGTCCATCCTTGCCGGCCTCGCCGGCATGATCTTCGTGGGCCGCTCCACCGCTTCGGGTCCGTTCGATGGCGTCGGCTGGGAACTGGATGCGATCGCTGCGGTATTCATCGGTGGCGCAGCGGTCACCGGCGGCGTGGGCACCGTGATCGGCTCCATCGTTGGTGGCCTCGTCATGGCTGTCCTCAACAACGGCCTCCAACTGCTCGGCGTCGGCGCGGACCTCACCCAGATCATCAAGGGCCTGGTGCTGCTGGCAGCCGTTGCCTTCGACGTCTACAACAAGACCCAAGGCAAGAAATCGATCATCGGAATGATGATGAAGAACTTCGGCCGGAGCAGCGAAAACGCCCCGGACGAGACGACCTCAACCAAGGAAGTCATCTCCAAGGAAGCCTGACCGGCTTCAAGACGGATTGTTCCATCCACAACAAAGAAAGCGAACCAAGATATGCGAATGTTTGGTAAAGCAGGAAAGGCAGCAGCAGTAGCTGCGATCGCGGCACTGGCGCTGACGGCCTGCGGCCGTACGGACAGCGGCACCTCCGGTGGTTCATCCAGCGGCAGCGAGGCATTCCCCAAGGGTTCCTCGATCGGCGTCGCGCTCCCCCAGAAGACCAGTGAGAACTGGGTCTTGGCGGAGAAGCTCTTCAACGACGGGCTCACGAGCGCAGGTTTCAAGCCGGATGTGCAGTTCGCCAACGGTGGCGTTTCGGAGCAGCAGAACCAGATCAGCGCGATGATCACCAAGGGCGACAAGCTCATCATCGTCGGTGCCATCGACGGCGCGCAGCTGGGCACGCAGCTCAAGCAGGCCAAGGACGCCGGCGCTACGGTCATTGCATATGACCGCCTGCTCCTGAACACCTCCAACGTGGACTACTACGTGGCCTACGACAACTTCAAGGTCGGCGTGCTGCAGGGCCAGGCCCTGCTGGACGGACTCAAGGCCAAGAAGCCGAGCGGCCCGTACAACATCGAGTTGTTTGCAGGTTCCCCCGACGACGCCAACGCGAAGGTCTTCTTCGACGGCGCCATGAGCATCCTGCAGCCGAAGATCGATGATGGAACCCTCAAGGTCGTGTCCGGCCAGAAGTCGTTCGAACAGGCCGTCACCCAGGGCTGGAAGGCAGAGAACGCCCAGAAGCGCATGGATACCCTGCTCGCAGGCACCTACACCAGCGCTTCGCTGGACGGCGTACTTTCCCCGAACGACACCCTGGCCCGCGCCATCCTGACCTCGGTCAAGGCCGCCGGCAAGCCGCTTCCGGTCGTGACCGGCCAGGACTCCGAAGTTGAGTCGGTCAAGTCCATCCTTGCCGGTGAGCAGTACTCCACCATCAACAAGGACACCCGCAAGCTCGTTGAGCACGCCATCACCATGGTCCAGGACGTCCAGTCCGGCAAGACCCCGGAGATCAACGACACCAAGTCCTACAACAACGGAGTCAAGACCGTGCCGGCATACCTGCTGCCTCCGGTCATCGTGACTCTCGCCAACGTGAAGACGGCTTACGTGGACGATCCGATCCTCGGACCGATCACCAAGTAACAGGTCTCATCCAGGCACCAACGACGGCGGCCATCCCCACTCGAGGGGGTGGCCGCCGTCGTCGTCTCCGGTTCCATCCGCCGTCGCGCAACTCTTCACAGGCCCCGCATAGCTTAAGCAGCACAGCCGCACAGCCGCCGTGAGCACTGTTAGGTGAGCAGGCGCGCCGCTGGGGCGGGCCAGGTCCAGAAGGAGAATCGTGAGCGTCCTCGCCCGGAGTGTAGGCAATGCCTTCCGCAACAAGATAAGAACCGCGGCTGTCGTGGCAGTGCTGGCCGTCGCGATCGGGCTGGCGCTGGCCATGCTCGTGGCCAACCAAGCCGTTGGCGGCAAAGTCCAGGAGCTCAACGCCTCCGTGGGCACGGTCCTGACCGTGAACCCAGCCGGCGCGCAGGGCTTCGACGGCGGTGGCGAGCCTCTCACCACGGCCCAGACCGCGACGGCGGCAGCCGTACCAAACGTCGTCTCCGTGGTGGGCACCAAGGCGCTGCGGCTCGAGACCGCAACGGCCTCCACCTCAACCACCGGCACCACGACGCAACAAGCGGGACCGGGCGGCGGTCCCGGCGGCGGCACGAGCGTCACCACGAACCTCCAGGCAGCCATCGACGCCGGCACGCTCGGCAACCGCAACAACACCAGCGGCAGCACCGGATCGGGAAACACGGCAACAGGCAGCACCGGAACCGCGCCGGCGTTCTCGCTGCCCATCACGGCCACAGGCATCGGCGCCGAGGTCGACACCGCCGGCAAGGCCTTGAACATCACCAGCGGCACGGGCCTGGGCGACTACACGGTGGCCAGCACCAAGGCCCTCGTCGGAACCACTCTCGCGACAAAGAACAACCTCAAGGCCGGCTCGACGTTCACCATCGCCGGCAAGACGTTCACGGTGGCAGGCATCTTCGACGCCGGCACCACTTTCGGCAACAACGCCGTGTACACGACACTCGCCGAAGCCCAGGCCCTCGCCGCAACACCCGGCGAGCTCTCCAGCATGGTGGTCACCGTCAACAGCATGGCGAACGTGGACGCTGCCAAGACGGCGCTTCAAGCCGCCCTCGGCTCCGGCAAGGCCGACGTCACCCAGGGCCAGCGAAACCTCGAAACCGCGCTCAGTTCCCTGGATAGCGTCAAGAACATTTCACTCGTGGCCTTCATCGCGGCCCTCGGCACGGCAGGCCTCATCATTCTGCTCATCATGGTCATGCTGGTCCGCGAGCGCCGCCGCGAGATCGGAGTCCTGAAGGCCATCGGCGCCCGCAACCGCACCATCGGTTTGCAGTTCGTGCTCGAAGCCCTCGTCCTCGTGGCGCTCGGCAGCGTCGTTGGCGCTGCCATCGCATCCTTCGCCAGCGGCGGCATCGCATCGGCACTGATCAGTTCCAACAGCTCGACGGCGGCCACGAGCCAGCGCGGCCCCGGCGGCGGAGGCTTCGGCGGTCCCGGTGGAAACCCGTTCGGCGGAGCCTCCCAGCTGCTCACCTCGGTCACGGCGAGCGCCTCCCCCGGCGTCATTGCCGCCGGCGTTGCCGCGGTCTTCGGCGTCGCCGTCGTAGGCGCCCTGGTACCAGCGCTGCTCACAGCCCGCATCCGCCCCATCGAAGTCCTCCGAGGAGAATAGCCATGATTGAAGTCAAAGACCTGGTCCGCCAGTTCAAATCCGGCGACCGCACCATCAAGCCCGTCAACGGCGTGAGCTTCGAGCTCGAAAAGGGAACCCTCGCCTCGATCGTGGGAAAGAGCGGCAGCGGAAAGAGCACCCTGCTCTCCCTGCTCGGCGCCTTGGACAAGCCCACCAGCGGGGACGTCGTAGTGGACGGGGTCAGCCTGGCCGGGCTGCCCGCCGGCAAACTCACCGAATACCGGCGCCGGGACATCGGCTTCGTTTTCCAGCAGTTCAACCTCATCCCCAACCTCTCGGCAGTGGACAACGTGATGCTGCCCATGGAGTTCGCCGGAATGCGGAAGGCTGCGCGCTTGGAGCGGGCGCGGTCTCTCCTGGAGCAGGTGCAGCTGGATCCGGAGAAACAATCCCGGCGTATCAACAGGCTCTCGGGCGGAGAGCAGCAGCGGGTTGCCATTGCCCGGGCGCTGGCCAACGAGCCCAAGCTCATCCTGGCCGACGAGCCCACCGGCAACCTGGATGAGCAGACCGGTGAGCACATCATCGAACTGCTCAGTTCTTTGAGCCGGAACCACAACACCACCATTCTGGTGGTAACGCATGACCGCAGCCTGGCGCAGAAGACCGAGCGGCGCTTCAGGCTGCAACAGGGCAAACTGAGCGAGGAAACGGCGCGTCCGCGGGTAGCAGCCGGGGCCTGATCGCTTTCCAGAGCTAGCGGACGGGAGGGCCGGGAACCGCGAGGTTCCCGGCCCTCTTACCGGGCCGCCCGGGCGGCCGAGCCCTGCCCTTTAGACTGGGCCCTTTAGAAGCGAATCGCGTCAATAACCTTGACGCGCACGGCCACAAGGGCCGGGATGGCGCCGGCCAACGCGCCCACCAGTACGGCAGCTCCGAAACCGAGCATGGCCGCTTCTATGGGGAAGGGCGGGTACTGACTGAGGGCTGGCGCAACCTTTGACTGGATCCAGGGGTGTTTGACCACCGCCACCGCCACCATGACGCCGGCCAGCCCGGCCACTGCTGTCGCCACGACGGACTCCATCATCACGCCCAGGAAGATGCGCCCCGAGGTCGCTCCGAAACTCCTTCTGATACCGATTTCCCGCACCCGGTAGCGGACCGTGACCATTGAGATGTTCAACATCCCTACCGCGCCCAACAAGAGGACCAGGCCTGCAATACCGCCCACGACCAGTTGCACCGGGGCCAGGGGATCTCCCTGTGCGGCAAAGTCCATCCGCTGCGCCATGATGTTTGTGTCGGGGAGCTGTTGCGCCAAATCGGCCTGGATGGCTGCCGAGAGCATTTCTGCTTGCCCGTCCTGCACCCATACCTTGAACTGCCCACCGAGCTGGTTGACTCCCATTTTCTTGGCGGCGCCCGACAGTATGTATGCCGCTGGGGGTGCATCCGGCCAAGTGTCCCGCACGACGCCGATAATCACTGCATTCGATTCCTGCTCGCCTGCGGTCTTGATGCCGGGTTGCAAGGCAAGGTCGGGCCTGCCAGCCGCGTTGTAGAACGCTTCAGTGACGACGACGGCGGGGGCCAGCCGCTGGTCGTCGTCGCTGGCAAACCAGGACCCTTGCCGTAACTCCAGACGGTGAATGACCCCATATCCAGGGTCCACCACCATCAATTGAACCGACTGGACACCGCGAGGGAACTGGAACGGCTGCTCGGCATGGCCCTCGTGCGAGGAGAAGGCAATACCGTAACGGTCAACGATGGACTGATACGCCGCATCCAGACGCGCTGGATCTGGCTGGGTTGGACCATTGACCCTTAGTGCGAGCGTCGCTGAACGTCCCCCTGTGCGCTCGGACGAGGCTTTGAACCCTTCGCGTGCAAGATTGCCGACGCCTACCACGGACGTGAGCGCCGCGACGGACAAGGCTACGCCCAGCAAAGCCAGCAGGATCCGGACTCTGTTGATCCGCAGTTCCTGCCAGGCTTCCACCATCGCTGACATGAAACCGATCATCGATCGACCTCCGACGATGTGGGCCCCAACGGCGCTGAACCCGAAGCAGCCAGTGCCGACAACGCCGGTTCCGACAAAGCGATCCCGGAGTTCGACTCGCCGTCAAGGGGATGCAGAACCCCCGAGTCCAGACGGAAGCGCGACCGTGCCAGTGCAGCCACATTGCTGTCGTGGGTGATGGTCACGAGTGCCGCGGCGGACTCCGTGGCCACCTGGTCCAGAAGCGCCATGACCGATTGCCCGGTCTCTACATCGAGCGCGCCCGTGGGTTCGTCGGCAAGGATCAGACGGGGCCGCCGGACCAAGGCCCGCGCGATGGCAACCCTCTGCTGCTCACCACCCGAGAGCATGTTCGGCATGGTCTGGGCACGGCCGGCAAGTCCCACACGGTCCAGCATGTCCATGGCCAGTTCACGGCGTCGCAGGAAATCGCGGCCGCGGGCGTAGAGGAGCGGCGTGATGACATTGTCCAGTGCGCTCCGGCCCGGGAGCAGGTTGAATTGCTGGAACACGAAGCCCACTGTGGAGCCTCGAAGCCGTGCACGCGCGTTGCCACCGATTCTTAGCACAGGCGTGCCAAGAAACAGGATTTCGCCGGACGTGGGCACGTCCAGGAGACCCAGGAGGTTCAGCAACGTTGACTTCCCGCAGCCCGAGCGGCCGATGATTGCGGTGTGGTCGCCGGCGGAAATCTCAAGGTCGATCCCGCGGAGGATATGAAGCTTCTGATCGTCAGGCAGCACCACCGTGCGCGTGACACCGCGCAAACTCACGAGGCTTTCCATGCCTAGCCTCCCGCCGGACCGTAGGGTACCCCGCCTGGCCCGTAACCTTGTTGGGAAGGAGCGGCCGGGGCGCCGGGAACAAATTCAAGCACCCGTTCCCCTTCGGCGAGGCCCGACAGCACCTCCACCTTGTCACCGTCGTTGAGACCCAGCTTCACAGGCCGTTGTTCCGGTGCTTTGCCCTCGGCAGCCGCGCCGGCCATCCAAACAATGCCTTCTTTGACACTGCCCTTCACCGAAGTCAGGGGAACTGTCACCACGTCCTTGGCTTCGCCCGCACTCACCGTCATGGCTGCTCCCAATCCGGCGAAGACTTCCGTTCCGGCCGGCACAGGACAACTGATCGTCCCGGTGCTCGCGCTGTCACTTTGCGTTGCCCCACCCGGTCCAGCCGCGGCTAACGACAGTCCGCCAGCTGGCACGGCCATCCCCACGCCGCCGGTTCCGTTCGCGCCCGCGGTGGCTCCGGCGTCGTTGGCGTTGTTCTTCAGCGTCACGGCAGGGCAGGCGAACGGAGCCGGCCCGCCCACCAGGGAGATCTGCGCTGAGCCCGGCTTGGCAAGAAGCCGATACTGTTGGGCGGCGTTGACAGGGCCGGACACCGTGAAGGTCCCGGGATCGATCTTGCCCACAACTTCGCCCACACTTAACTGCTGGTCAAGCAGTGCAGTCAGTTCATTGAGCATGCCAGCGGCAGGGGCGAGCACGTCGGTGTACACGTACACGGGTTCTGACGTGGTCTTCTCCCCGGGCGTTGCGGCAGTGCTGGCATGCTTGGTCCGCTCGGATTTGACTTGGAAGAGCTGGTCCCCCTTGGCCACGGCAACGCCCGGCTCCACATAGAGGTGGACAACAGTTCCCGCCGCTGTGCTGCGGACACCGACAACGGGGTCGCTCTGAACGGTGGCTTTGATCTGCACGGTATTGGTGACCGTTGCGCGCGCCGCGGGCACAACAGGCGTCTCCACCCTGGCCATCGGGGCCGGCTCGGCACCCTGCGGCTTTAGCCCATCCACAAAGGCGATCTTCACCAAGGCCACGGCGATCACTGCAAAAACCAGCAGCCACGCCACAGGCAAAATGACGCGTCGAAAAACACCCATCCCTACTCCATTCGGTAACTCCCCACAGAACCTCTCTGCGAGGGATGATGACCATCAGCTTAGGCGATGGCTCCGACGAAGTTCAGATGGCTCGTGACTTGAGCGTGTGCTGTATGACGCCTGCGGCGGAGTGAGAGGATAGGCCGCATGAGTCTGCATATCGCCAAGCCATGGTTGTTCAGCCAGCCGAACCAGGATCCCCGCGCCGCCACCGGCAAGGCCCTGAACTGGGGCATTATCGCCACGGGAGGGATCGCGAGAACCGTGAGCGGCGACCTCGCCCAGCTCGAGGACGCAAACCTTTACGCAGTGAGTTCGCGGCGCCAGGAGTCCGCGGATGCCTTTGCCGCCGCGCATGGGGTCACGAAGTCCTATGGCGAGGACGGCGGTGTACCCGGCTACCAGCGGCTGCTCGCCGATGACGCCGTCGACGTCGTCTACGTGGCCACCCCGCATGCCCAGCATTTCCAGATCGTCAAGGACGCCCTCAACGCGGGCAAGCACGTCCTGTGCGAGAAGTCGTTGACCATCAACGGCCGTGAAGCGGCAGAGCTCGTCGCTTTGGCCCGGGAACGGAAATTGTTCCTCATGGAAGCCGTATGGAGTCGGTTCCTGCCCAGCATGCAGAGGGCATTCGCCATTGCCGGGTCCGGCGAGCTGGGCGACATCAAATGGGTCAGCGCCGATCTTGGTTTCCCTGCCCCCTACGATCCTTCCGCCCGCATCTGGGCCCCGGCGGCCGGCGGCGGGGCACTTTTGGACCTCACGGTATACGCTCTGCTGTGGCCTTTGGGCACCCTCGGTTTCCCGCAGTCAGTCAGCGCGGTGGGCACTTTGACGGACGACGGCGTCGACTCCCAGAATGCGCTCACGCTGGCTTACGACGGCGGTGCCATCGCCCAGCTGACGTCTTCGTTACTGGCCCATGGGCCGCGCTCAGCGTCCGTTGCGGGATCCAAGGGCTTCCTCCAGACTCAGGGGTCCATCAACAATCCGCGTGAGCTTCTGATTCGAACCGGCTGGGATGAACCACGGACCGAACGCTTCGACGCGGTAGGGATCGGCTACACCTACGAGCTGCGTGAGGTGACACGCTGTGTCCAGCAAGGACTCACCGAAAGTCCTGTGATGCCCTTGGACGATTCGTTGAACACGATGCGCCTCTTCGACGGGGTGCGATCCCAGCTCGGCGTCCGGTACGCCAACGACGCCCGCTGAACTGAATGACCAATCCGTCCTCCAACGTCTGGACTAGTTAACTAGTGAGGCCTACGATGGGAGCGATCGCCTATCGAAGCTGACGCTGGGGGGTGTCGAGATGGAAGCAGAGCAAGGTAAGCCGCGCGTTCTTCATATTCTCCGCTCCGTCATGCTCGCTGGCGCCGGTGCCGTCGTTTGGATAGCCCTCTCCTCCACGGCAGCCAACGCTGATTCCGGGAACACCAACAACCACACCCTTTTGGGCGGTGCGGGCTCCGCAGTGTCGAACGTTGTACACAACGCTGCAAAGGGACTTCCCGGAACCCCCGGCAATGCAGTTGCGGCAGTTGGCGCATCCGTGCCGGCCCCGGCCGTTGTTTCCGTTCCAGTCCCCGAGGTCCAGCTACCGGCGGTCCAGGTGCCGCCTTTAGTAACGAACAAACTTCCCCAGCTGACTGGTAGCGTCGACCAACTTGTGGCCAACACGCCCGTAGTCAGCGCAGTCATCCCTGAGGGAACCGTCGGCGCCGTAACTGCAAGCGTTGTAGCGCCAGCAAGGAGCGCGGTTGACGGTGTTGGCTCCGGCGTCGGTTCCTTGATCGGAGGCCTTCCGGTCACGGTCCAAGAGATAGCTGTCCCTTCCATCCACGTCTCCGATGTCTCCGGAATAGTTGGAGCCCTTGAAGCGGGACCCGCTGTAATTGAGCTCGCTGCCGGAGTCCCTTCAACGGTGGCTCAGGATGTCGCGGCTCCGCTGCTCGGCCTCGCTGGCTACAGTGGCCCGCCGGGCCTGAATGGGACTCTCTCGAAGGCGGCAGTCCGCACTACTAGCGGTTCCAACGATCCTTCCGCGTCCCGGTCCGATGGCACATTCCCGCCGCGTGCACCAGGCGGCAGCGACACCGTCAGTGGATCTGCAGTCCTTTCCAGCAATCCTTCGGGGGCTGCCGCTGCGTGGCTCCAAGGCACGAACCTCTCTTACCCGTTGGCTGGGACCCTCGTGTCCACAGCTGCTGCTGGCAGAGTTCCGGCTCCGGTGTCGTTTGACCCGGGTTCTTCACCTGATTAGTTCCGAGCCCCGCCGCTTTCCCGGAAGTTCATTCCGGTCCGCGGCAAACGGCCGATCCGGGCGCTCCTATGCGCCTTTTGGAACTACTCGTTCAGGAGAACAACATAATGCACAGCATGATTCGCAAGGGGCTGCTTGGCACCCTCTTTGCCGGTGGGTTGATAGCCCTCGGCGCAACTGCCGCGAACGCGGCAGACACCACTACAAATGCGCTGGGCAATGCCTCAGGCACTCAAGTCGTTGCACCGGTGTCCATTCCGGTGAACCTCGGGTCGACGTCGCTCTCAATACTTGGAAATTCGGGCGCCGCGACCACCACCCCTGCACTCGCCCCGGTTTCGGCCCCGGCGATCAATTCCGGCGGAGCAGCCGTCCCGTCCGGAACCCAGGTGGTGGCTCCGATATCGGTCCCTGTTAATATCGGAGCCACCTCACTGGCGGTTCTGAGCAATTCCACCCCTGGAACGGCCTCTGGCACCCAGGCGGCGGCTCCCGTCAACGCGCCTGTCACCGTGGGTGATACCTCGGTCAACGTCCTCAGCACGACGCCTGCAGGCACCACCGGAGGCACCGGCGTCACGGCGCCGGTGAACGGACTGGCGACCGTAGGTGACACCTCGGTCAGCGTCCTCAGCACGACGCCGGCAGGCGGCACCACCGGAGGCACCGGCGTCACGGCGCCGGTGAACGGACTGGCGACCGTAGGTGACACCTCGGTCAGCGTCCTCAGCACGACGCCGGCAGGCGGCACCACCGGAGGCACCGGCGTCACGGCGCCTGTAACCGCACCGGCAACCGTCGGTGACACCTCGGTCAACGTCCTCAGCACGACGCCGACCGGAACCGCACCGGCAGGCACCGGCGTCACGGCGCCTGTAACCGCACCGGCAACCGTCGGTGACACCTCGGTCAACGTCCTCAGCACGACGCCGACAGGTACCGGCCTCCTCTCGGGTACTGGACTCACCGCGCCCTTGAACCTGCTCGGCACTACGCCGACGGGATCCACCGGAGGTACCGGCGTCACGGCGCCTGTAACCGCTCCCGTCACAGTTGGTGATACCTCGGTCAACGTCCTCAGCACGACGCCGACAGGTATCGGCATCCTCTCGGGTACGGGACTCACCGCGCCCTTGAACCTGCTCGGCACTACGCCGACGGGATCCACCGGAGGTACCGGCGTCACGGCGCCTGTAACCGCTCCCGTCACAGTTGGTGATACCTCGGTCAACCTGCTTGGCACCACGCCGACAGGTACCGGCATCCTCTCGGGTACGGGACTCATCTCAGCCTTGGGTCTTCCGCTGACGATCGACACCGCGTCGGTAGGTTTGGGTCTGCCTTCTGGCGTCACGAACCCGTCGACAGTCACCCCGCCCGTCGTGAACCAGCCGGTCGGTTCCCAGGGCTTCGTCGATCCGGCTGCAGCCGTTCCTTCGGTTGAGACGCCGTCGGCAATCGCATCCGGAACTGCAGCACAAGCCAGTGCGGCCTCCGCCAATGCGGCGGTTGCTGTTGGGGCTGGAACGGCCGTTCTTGCAAGCACTGGCTTCAATGGCCTGTGGTTGCTGTTCGCGGCAGCGCTGCTGTTGCTTGGCCTCATCGTAGTGGTAGGTAGCCGGAAGATCCGGGCAACAATTCCCGCATAATCACTGGCTCGGGCTTCTCCACCGCATTGGATGTAGCCCGCTCCCGGCTCCTCCGCAGGGCAAACAGCCCCGCGGAGGAGCTCATGCGGTGGAACCATGGCCCGATCCCAGCCTTCGGTGCGTTACGCCGTCGTGCTATGGATCCGAACCGACGCCGGGGCGTAGACCGGGGGAAACAGCTTGGACGAATCGCGCCGCCGGTAGTCGCGTTCGCCGTAGGCTTCCACCATCTGTCCAAAAAGCTGCTGACCCTCACCGCGCAGTTCATCCAGTTCGATGCCTGGGAGGGAGCCGCCAACAACTACGGGGCGGCCTGCAACGTACGTGTCGGTGACATTGCGTGCCGAACCGTTGAGGATTAGCGTGCGCAATGGATCTTCCACGACCCCATCACGGAAGTCCCCCAAAGAGGCGACCATAATGTCGGCTTGGGCGCCCGGACACAGGCGTCCCAGGTCGTCGCGGCCCAATGCCTTGGCACCACCCAAAGTGGCAGCGTCGAAGAACGCCGACACCGTGCCGGCGTCCCGCCGACCCTCAGCGATGCGCGCCAGGTGCGTGCCGATATCGATGCCCTTGATCAGGTCCGGCGGGAACGAATCGGTTCCAAGGCACATGTTGACTCCGGCAGCCGCGAAGGCGTCAAAGGACGTGAGCATGCCTGAGTAGTGGAACGATGTCAGGGGGCAGTGGATGATGCTGACGTCATGCCGGGCCAGCACATCCAACGGGCCGCCCTCTGCGCTGGAGGACGGGTCGGTGCCGTCGATAACAACCCCATGGGGGATGAGGAGCCGTGTGTCCAGCAGGCCGGAATCCGAAAGCTGCTCCAGGACGGTGCGCCCGGTGAGCTTGACGAGGAACCCGTCTTCATTCGCTCCCTGGAGGCAATGGAGGCGGACCAATGCGTTGCGCTCGGTGGCCAGCTCGGCAGTCCGGCGCATCAGTTCGTCAGAAAGTGTCTCGATTCGGCACGGCAGCAGGACACCGGTAAGCAACGGATGTCCTAGCTCGCCGGCGTAGTCGAGGAACCGTGCGGCGTCGGCGAATCCTTTATGTCCTTCCTCCTCGTCGAAGAGGATCACGCGTTGGCCGTCGTGGTCGGTGACGTTGATCCCCGAGCGGTACGCGGGGCCCAGAAAACCGCGCAGACCGAGCTCGATGCTGGACTGCGCCATCCCTTTGAGCTCTTCGAAGGTTTCAGCCCATGAGCTGTGGATCTCCGAAGCAATCGGCATGTAAGTGGTCACTCCGTGCAAGGCCAGTTGCGCCAATGCGAACTTTCGCACGCTCTGGCGCTGCGCCGCGGTGAAGACATCGCGCCGGCGGTTGTGGAAGTAGTCCGCAGACCATTGCAAGCCCGGGGCGGTCTCGTCTGTGGGCCAGGAGTCGAAGATCATGTGATCAATGTCCGTCAGGGCATCCAGATCGATGAGGCCAGGTGCGATGAGGCTCTGTCCAAAGTCCCGGCGTTCGTCCACAGGCCCCGTGTAGTCGGTACCCACGTAGATGATCTCGTCATCCCTCATCACCACGTGCCCATCCGTGTGCATGACGTGCCCGGCCCCGTCATAGCCAAGGACGTACCGGGCAGAAAGCTGAGTGAACATAAACCCTCCAAGTTTGGTATCCCAAGATCAAAAAGCTGCAGATCAAGTCCGGAATCGGCCGAACGCACGAATGCCCTAGATTTGGGTGACTCTGAGCAGCTTCTGTGACATGTCTTGCATTGCGATGTGATCCACCTTACCATCTCTGGTATACCAAATGGCATGGACGTATCCGTCCCTCGCCACTGCAGCACACGAAGGGTGCACATCATGAAGAACCAATCCACAACCACTCCGGAGGTGGATACGCCCGTAGTCAATGTCGATCACGGACCGGTCCGCCTCTTCACCCCGACCGCACGGCAATGGGGATCGATGATCCTGCTGTCCACAGCCGTCTGCGCCATCGCCATCCTGGCCGGAACACACAAGATTCCCCTGGGCAACGCCGCTATCGTGCTCATGCCCGTCTTGTGGGCCGTGCTGATTGGCGCTGTCATCGGCGTCCAGAAGGTGCGCCCCATGTCCGGCCAGAGCCGTGCCGTGGCCTCGGTATTGCTCAACGTCAGCATCGTCATGTTCCTGGGGGCCCTCGGCACCCAGGTGGGACCCTCCTTCGCCAAACTGACTTCCCTCGGTCCGGCCATCCTGCTCCAGGAAGTCGGCCACATCTTCGGAACCGTCATCATTGCCCTGCCGGTCGGCGTCGCGCTGGGCATGGGCCGCACGGCCATCGGTGCCACCTGGGCAATTGACCGGGAATCTTACTTGGCCTACGCACTGCAGCGTTTCGGCGTGAAATCCCCGGTCTACCGCGGCGTATTCTCGGTGTGGCTGCTGGGCAGCGTCTTCGGCGCCGTCTTCATCTCCCTCCTGGCCGGCTTGCTCGGCGGAATGGGCATCTTCGACCCGCTTGCGCTGGCGCTGGGCCTGGGCCTCGGCTCGGGATCCATGATGCTTGGCGGCGTGGCGGCTCTGTCCATCCTTTATCCGGGGCAGGCACCGGAGATCATGGCGCTGGCGGCCCTGTCGAACCTCGTGACGAACCTTGTGGGCTTCTACGCCGGGGCCTTCCTTTCGTTGCCGATGTCCTTGCGGCTCTACAAGTTCTGGGCGCGCCTCTTCCGCCGCGATGACGAGGGCAAGCGTCTTGACCGCCACGGGAACGCCGTTGCCGCGAAGCTGCGCCGGCCACAGGACCGAAACAAGGTGGACGTTTCAGCCGTGTTCCAGGACCCCGAGGTGCGCACGAAGCCCTCAACGTGGATTATCGCTTTCGGTGCAAGCATCGCCGCGGGCGTGGTCCTCAACGCCTTGGGCACCAAGTCCATAAGCGTCAATGACGGCATTGGCGTGATGATCCTTGGCCTCCTTACCGCACTGGCATTCGTGCTGGCCAAGTACGTTCCTGCCGTGCCGTCGAGCGTATGGGTCCTTGCGCTCGCCACGTTGGCAACAGCTCCGATTCTGCCTTTCAGTGGCTTGATCGTCTCCTTCACCCACAACCTTGACCCGCTCTACGTGGGCCTTGGCTCGATCGCCTTGCTCGGCATGAACGTCGGGCGCGACATCAACGCGCTGAAGACCCTGAACTGGCGCACAGTGATTGTGGCGACAATCACGTTCTCCGCAAGTTTCATAGCAGCTGCGGCACTTGCACAATTCGTCATCCATGTCTGAGCGCTGACGCCGAACAACTGACGCCGAACAAGGGCGGTGGAATGGACTCTTTCGTTCATTCCACCGCCCTCTCGTGTCTCTGCTCCCGCCCTCGGGGGCGCATCCGGGTGATGTTCGACGCATCGCGGTTCCTTCACGCCCCGGGGCAGCGCGACATACCGCGTCAGGTGAACGGCGGAAGGACACCAGACCACCTGTGGCTTGCTAAGATCTAAAGGCTCAACCCGGCCCCCGGGAGAGCCCCCCATCAACTGGTCCGGAACGGACGTGCCCCCACGCGCCCGATACCGGCCCCTGCCCGACCCCAGGAGACCCCTGCTCTCATGACCGCATTGGCCGAACCGGACTTTTTCGACGTACACGACGAGGATTACCGCAGCGAACTGGACTCGCGGTACGAGGAAGGTTTCGGGCGCGGCCCCGAGCTCGACGACGACTACGGCAGCGGCTACGACGAACTCGACAAGCTCTTCGATGGTTTGTTCGACGACGAGGATGACCTGGACGCACCGGCCAAGGCCGAAAAGAAGGTTCCGGCCCGGAGAGACGCTCCGAAGGCCGCCGCCGTTAAGACGTCCGCGCCGAAGAAGGCTTCCTCAATTTCGATGCCCAAGGCCAGTCCGGTCGTTACCCGCAAGGTGGAACCTGTTGCCGCTCCTGCCGTCGAAGAGACGCCGACGGTAACCGTCGTCGAGCCCGCCGCCGTCGAGCCCGCCGCCGTCGAGCCCGCCGCCGTCGAGCGCGCCGCCGTCGAACCGGCGAGCGACGCAGCGGCTCCCGCCGAAGAAGCCGTGACCCCCGCGATTCCGGACAGCCCCTTCTTCGCCCCGCACATCGCCCCGGTCAACGAGCATGTGGAGTTCCTCCGCAAGCTCCGCCCGGGTTTTGAGGTCCCCTACGTGGATCCGATGCACTCCGTGGAGGACTGCCGGATTGTCACCCTGTTTTCCAATACCAGCGAGGCCTCCTCGCGGGGCGTTGTCTGGGCGGGCGACGACGCCGCCGCCACCCGGCTACTGGGCCTGCAGTTCCAACTCGGCCTGCGCCCGGAATGGATGATGCCGTGGAACACCCACCCGTGGTTCACTCCCGGCGAGGCGAACGGAAAGCTGACTCCGGAGCAGGTCGCCGCCGGCTTGAAGCCGCTCCTCGCTTTCCTCAAACTCGTTCCACGCGCCTCGGCGATCGTCGCCCACGGAACGGAAGCCAACCGCCTCGCGCAAATGCTCCTCAAGACCGACAACCAGCTGATCTGGCGCCGCGGCCTGAAGGTCTACAAGGCCCGTTCGCTGCACGGGCGCGCCTTCGCCGGTTCCAAGGAGCGTCAGACCGAATGGCTGATAGAAATGGGCCGCTCCTACGCGGACGCCATGGCCCGCGCGGGTCTCCAGGCCGGACGACGCTAGGGCGCCTAGCGCCGTGACTTCCGGGCTGGCTTTCCTGCAAACAGTTTCCGGTCCAGCGAAAGCGCCCCGGAACCGATGAAGGCAAACGCCAACGCCAACGCGATATACAGAATGAGCAGCTCCGCGTTGATTCCGGGACTACTGCTCAACAATGGCTTGCCTGATTCGGTGACAAACCAGATCCCTGCGTACATGAGGGCCGCCAGGAAGCCGGCCACCCTGGTCAGGGCGCCGAGCACCAAAAGCGCGCCCAAACCGGTTTCGCCCCAGATGACGAGCCAGGACATCAGCTCCGCTTTTTGAACACCCATGGCGGCGATGGTTGCCTCGAACGCAGGCTGCCCCGCGAGCAGCTTCTGGACCCCATGAAGCAGCAAAAGGCCGCCGAACACGATCCTCAGAAACGCGATGCCACGCGAGGACGAGATCTGCGAGGGAAGGAGGAATTTCACCCGGTCCAATCTTCCATGCCGAGGGCACAGCTCAAAACAGCCGCTCCGTCCACGGCAGAATGGAACTGCAGTGGACCTCGATGGGAGGCCGCAAGACAGGATGGGTGAATCCGGGATGGATGTTGACGTCGTCGTAGTCGGCGGAGGCGCAATGGGATCAGCTGCGGCGCGGCAGCTCGCACTCAGGGGGCGATCAGTGCTCCTCCTCGAGCAGTTTGAGGAGGGGCACCATGTGGGCGCTTCGCACGGAGCCACGCGCAACTTCAATACGGCATATGCGGAGGACGACTATCTCGCCCTGGTCAGCGAAGCGAGGGAGCTCTGGGACGGGATCGCAGAGGAGACCGAAACGCAATTGTTGGATCTTGTGGGTCTGGCCAACCACGGAAATGTTGCCCGGCTCCGGGAAGTTCGCACCGCGCACGCAGAGCGGGGCATCGCAAGCCATTTCATCTCCGCGAAGGAGGCGTCAGACCGTTGGCAGGGCATGGTCTTCCGAAGCGATGTTCTCTTTGTGCCGGACTCGGGCCGCGTCCGTGCGGCCGAGGCCCTCAGGGCGCTGCGCGCATCGGCCGAGGCGCACGGCGCTCGCTTCACGTATTCCACACCGGTTCGCGACATCCGCGTCCTCGGCGAGGATCGCGCCGTCGTCGTGACTGATTCGCTGGAGATCACCGCGCGCCGGGTTGTCATCACGGCGGGCGCCTGGACCACCAAGTTTGTCGGGGCGCAGGTGCCGCTCCCCCGTTTGGTGGTCACCCAGGAGCAACCTGCCCATTTCGCACCCATCGATGATTGCCAGTCCTGGCCGAGTTTCAACCACGCGCCGGACCCCGGAGATCCCCGTGACGACTATTGGTACAGCCCTGTCTATGGGATGCTCACGCCGGGCGAAGGGGTCAAGGCGGGGTGGCACGGCGTAGGGCCGGTTACCGATCCTGATGCCCGCACGTTCCAGCCCGAGCCGGTCCAGCTGGAGGCCCTGCGCCGCTACGCTCGTGAATGGCTGCCAGGGGTCGACGCCGAATCGGCGGTTCCCATCAGCTGCACCTACACGAGCACGGCCAACGAAGACTTCGTTCTCGACCGTTTTGGACCGCTGGTGGTCGGGGCCGGGTTCTCCGGGCACGGATTCAAGTTCACCCCTGCTATCGGCCGCGTGCTTGCCGATCTTGTCGACGGGCTCGACGCGCCGCACCGCTTCCGCCGCCCTTAAATGTAACTAGCTCGAAGTTGTTGTCGTTATGAGCTCTCAAAACGACAACAACTGCGAGCTAGTTGGGTGGTGCGGGGCGCTTAGTTCAGCGTGGCGACAACCTCGTTGAGCTTTGCGGAAGGACGCATCACGGCCTCTGCCTTGGCGGAGTCGGGGCGGTAGTAGCCGCCGATGTCGGCAGGCGAACCCTGGACCGCGAGCAGCTCGGCGATGATGGTGTCCTCATTGGACGTCAAGGCCTCGGCGACGGCGGAGAACGCGGCTGCGAGCTCGGCGTCGTCGGTCTGCTGCGCAAGTTCCTGCGCCCAGTACTTGGCGAGGTAGTAGTGGCTGCCTCGGTTGTCGAGCTCGCCCACCTTGCGCTTCGGGGACTTGTTGTCCAGCAGGAACGTGCCCGTTGCGCGGTCCAGCGTGTCGGCGAGGACCTGGGCCCGCGCATTGCCGGTGGTGGTGGCAAGGTGCTCGAAGCTCACGGCCAGTGCGAGGAATTCGCCCAGGCTGTCCCAGCGCAAGTGGTTTTCCTGCAGGAGCTGCTGGACGTGCTTCGGAGCCGATCCGCCGGCACCGGTCTCGAAGAGCCCGCCGCCATTGATCAGCGGGACCACTGAGAGCATCTTGGCGCTGGTGCCAAGTTCGAGGATCGGGAACAGGTCGGTGAGGTAGTCACGCAACACGTTGCCAGTCACCGAGATGGTGTCTTCGCCCTTGCGGATCCGCTCCAGCGTGAACGCGGTGGCCTTCTCCGGGGACATGATTTCGATCTGCAGGCCCTCGGTGTCGTGGTCCTTCAGGTATTCCTTGACCTTGGCGATCAGCTGGGCGTCGTGGGCGCGGGTTTCGTCGAGCCAGAAGACAGCCGGCATCTTGGAGGCGCGGGCACGGGTGACAGCCAGCTTGACCCAGTCGCGGATCGGCACGTCCTTGGTCTGGCAGGCGCGCCAGATGTCGCCCGGGGAGACCTGGTGTTCGATCAGCACGGTTCCGGAGGAATCCACAAGCTGCATGGTCCCCGCATACTCAACCTCGAAGGTCTTGTTGTGGCTGCCGTATTCCTCAGCTGCTTGTGCCATCAGGCCGACGTTCGGAACCGTACCCATGGTGGTGGGATCGAAGGCGCCGTGGGCACGGCAGTCATCGATGACCACTTGGTAGACATCCGCATAGCAGCTGTCCGGAATGACCGCGAGGGTATCGGCTTCCTTGCCGTCCGGTCCCCACATGTGGCCGGAGCTGCGGATCATTGCCGGCATCGAAGCGTCAACAATGATGTCGCTGGGAACGTGCAGGTTGGTGATGCCCTTGTCGGAATTGACCATGGCCAGTGCCGGGCCGTCCGCCAGGCCCTTCTTGATGGCCGCCTTGATTCCTTCGCGGACGTCCTCCGGGAGTTCATCGAGGCCGTTGAGGATGGAAGCGAGGCCGTTGTTGGCGCTCAGGCCGGCAGCAGCGATCTGCTTGCCGTAGGTGTCGAAAAGCTCGGAGAAATACGCCTTGACGACGTGGCCGAAGATGATTGGATCGGAGACCTTCATCATGGTGGCCTTCAGGTGTGCCGAGAAGAGCACGCCTTCTTCCTTGGCGCGGACCACCTGGGCAGCCAGGAACTCGTCCAAGGCCGCGGCGCGCAACACGGTGCCGTCCACTACTTCACCAGCGAGAACGGGGAACGCCGGCTTGAGGACCTTGACGGTGCCGTCTTCGCGGACGATCTGGATTTTGACGGTGTCATCGGCGGGGATGACCACGGACTTCTCGTTGGAGCGGAAGTCGTTCTCCGTCATGTGCGCAACGTTGGTCTTGGAGTCCGCGCTCCAGGCACCCATGGAGTGCGGATTCTGGCGGGCGTAGTTCTTCACCGACAGAGGCGCGCGGCGGTCCGAGTTGCCTTCACGCAGGACCGGGTTCACGGCCGAGCCCTTGATCTTGTCGTAACGCGAGCGGATGTCCGTCTCTTCGTCAGAGGAGGGGTTGTCCGGGTAGTCCGGAAGCGCGTAACCCTGTCCCTGGAGCTCGGCAATGGCTGCCTTCAGCTGCGGGACGGATGCGCTGATGTTGGGGAGCTTGATGATGTTCGCTTCGGGTTTCTTTGCCAGATCACCCAGTTCGGCCAGTGCGTCACTGCTCCGCTGTTCTTCAGTCAGGTAGTCACCGAAGACGGCGATGATTCGGCCGGCGAGCGAAATGTCGCGGGTCTCGACCTCAACGCCGGCCGTCGAGGCGAAAGCTTCCACAATCGGCAGGAATGAGTACGTCGCCAGCATCGGCGCTTCGTCAGTGTGGGTATAGATAATCTTTGCCATTGGCGGGGCATCTCCCTGAAAGTCTGCAGATTTCAACATCTCTAACTTACCTGAGGGGGCCCGATTGCCGCGTACCGGGACGGCCCCGTACGAGCTGTGCAACGTCATACCCCGCCGCACCTTATGTACCTCCGCGCCAAATCGGAGTAGGTTCATGGGGTCAAACTGTGGCCGACGACACGTGGCCGCCAAACGATTGGCAGGACAATCATGACAAAGAAATCACTCCCCATCACTGGTCTCCTGAGCCTCCTTACCTCCGCCGTTTTGACCCTCTGTGCCGCTGGAGGGGCGGCAGCCGCAACGCCTTACACCGCGGTTTCGAGCTTCGCAGCGCCTGGGACGCAGCAGCTCGTCAGCTTGGCGACAACAAACACCGACCCCACGGGGTACTGGACTCCCGAACGGATGCAAGCAGCAATCCCTGGCGATGTCCTTGCCGGTATTGCCCTCGCACGAGGTGGCACCTCCAGCACCGCCAGCGGCACGGTCGAAACCGGACCGCCAGTGAAAATCGCCAGCGCCAAAGGCAGCAGCGCGAGCCTGCACCAAGACGAAGACCCCATTGACCACGTCGGCAAGGTCTTCTTCACCATGGGTGCCTTCGCCTACGTCTGCTCGGGCAACGTGGTGGTGTCGGACAACGACAGCACCGTGGCGACCGCGGGCCACTGCGTCAATGAGGGTCCTGGCGCATTCGTGAAGAACTTCGTCTTCGTTCCGGCTTATCTCAACGGCAAGGCCCCTTACGGCATCTGGCCTGCCAAAGCCCTCTACACCACTCCCCAGTGGCGCACCGCGGGCGACATCCGCTATGACACGGGCTTCGCAGTCACTGCCACGGTGAACGGCAAGCACTTGGCCGACGTCGTCGGCGCGTCCGGCGTAGAGTTCAACCAGGACCGGGGGCTCAGCTACCAAGCGTTCGGCTACCCTGCCGCCCCGCCGTTCGACGGGCAATCGCTGAAGAGCTGTTCGGGTGACGCCACCAAGGATCCGATTAATCCACAGTTCAAGGCGCAGGGCATTCCCTGCGATATGACGGGTGGATCATCGGGCGGACCATGGATGGTCGACTCAGGCCGGGATTCCTATCAAAACTCCATTACGAGCTACGGCTACCCCGGCGGCCCGGCTGTGATCTACGGGCCTTATTGGGGCTCCGTCATCCGGGATGCCTACGATTTGGCGTCCACGTCCTAGGTCCGCCGACCGCTCGGAAATAGGGCAGAATTCGCATCTTGTCAAAACGAAAGTCAAATCTCACAAATTTTGCAGAATTTCTTTACATGCTTGTCATGGCTTGGGTAGTTTCGGTTCCGTCAGTTGGCGGCCACCACCAACCGGCCGCCTTCCCCTCGATATCTAGGACAACTGTGACGAGAACCAAGACCTTGGCCACAAGCCTGCTCAGCCTCACTGCCGCCGCCTTACTCGCACTGGGCGCCGGCAGCGGGGCCACCGCGGCTCCGTCCACGAACAATGGCCCCGATGCGTCGACCGTCAGCAGCAATTCGGCTTCCGACGGCAGCACCGCTGACTATTGGACTCCTGAACGGATGAAGAATGCCGTCTCCGGCGACGTTCTCGCGAGCAAGGCGCTTGCGCGGGCACAGGCCGCAGTGGGCCTTTCCGACCTCCCGGTTTCTCCCGAGCAGGTATTTCCCGGCTTGGGGAGCGCCCTGACCGCAATCGAAGGCCAGAAAGCCGCCAGCCCGGCAGCGCCGTCCCCGGCCGTGGGCCGCAAAACGAACGCAAGTGAGTCGTCCGTTTCACACATCGGGAAGGTGTTCTTCACACTCGGCGGGGTGAACTATGTCTGCTCCGGCAATTCCGTCACCTCGGCCAACCAGAGCACGGTGTCCACCGCAGGCCACTGTCTGAACGAAGGCCCCGGAGCATTCGCAAGCAACTTCACGTTCGTTCCCGCCTACCTGGACGGCGCCGCGCCCTACGGCAAGTGGACGGCCAAGGCGCTCTACACAACCAGCCAATGGTCCTCGAATGGAAACATCCAGTACGACACCGGTTTCGCCGTGATGAACACCCTCAATGGCCAGAAGCTCTCAGACGTAGTGGGCGCCTCAGGGGTCCAGTTCAACGCCGAACGAGGACTGGCGTACAAGTCGTTCGGCTACCCCGCGGCATCGCCCTTCACCGGGGAATCCCTCAAGAGCTGCTCCGGCACGGCCGCCAACGATCCCAACAACCCCCAGTACAACACCCAGGGGATCCCCTGCAACATGACGGGCGGTTCTTCTGGTGGCCCGTGGTTCATAGGAACCAGCTCAAGCGGGTACCAGAACTCGGTGAACAGCTACGGCTACGGAAGCAACTCCAGCAACATGTACGGCCCGTACTGGGGCAAGGTCATCCAAGGCACGTACCAGACCGCGTCCACGGCCCCCTAACCCCCTCTCCCCCGGACATGCCCCCTGTTCGCTCCCAGGACTGGACATATTGCGAATATGCCCGGTCCTGACCACAAAAAATGGACATGTCCACCCGGGAACGGGGGACATGTCCATTTTTTGGTGAAGCGAGTGGACCTGGTGAAGCGAGTGGACCTGGTGGAGCGAGTGGACTTAGCGGAAGCCCGGACCTAGTGGAAGAAGTGGCGTGCTCCCGTGAAGTACATCGTGATGCCGGCGGCGTTGGCCGCGGCAATGACTTCCTCATCGCGCACTGAACCGCCAGGCTGCACGACAGCACGGACACCGGCGTCGATCAGGATCTGCAGGCCGTCGGCGAACGGGAAGAACGCGTCGGAAGCAGCCACGGCGCCGCGAGCGCGCTCGGGTGCGCCGGTCGCGGCGGCGTTGGAGGCACCGCCGGGGGCATCGCCCCCAATAGCACCGTCGGACTCCACCTGGACCCCCAAGGTGTTGGCGCGCTCGACGGCAAGTTTGCACGAGTCCAGGCGGTTGACCTGGCCCATGCCGATGCCGACTGCCGCCCCGTTGTTGGCGAGGAGGATCGCGTTGGATTTGGCGGCGCGGCAAGCGGTCCAAGCGAAGGCGAGGTCGGCCAGCGTGGCCTCGTCGGCGGCAACGCCGGCGGCGAGGGTCCAGTTGGCAGGGTTGTCGCCGTCGGCGTCCACCTTGTCGGCTTGCTGGACGAGGACGCCGCCCGAGACCTGGCGGATCTCCGTCGGGTAGCGGCCGTAGCCGTCCGGGAGGGCCAGCAGGCGGATGTTCTTCTTCTTGGACAGGATCTCAACGGCTTCCGGCTCGAAGCCAGGGGCAATGACAACCTCGGTGAAGATTCCGGCCACGGTCTTGGCCATTCCCGCCGTGACGATGCTGTTGGCGGCGATGACGCCGCCGAAAGCAGACACCGGATCGCAAGCGTGGGCCTTGGCATGGGCGTCGGCGATGGGGTCGGCGGCATCTGCGGAACCGACGGCCACACCGCAGGGGTTGGCATGCTTGATGATGGCGACGGCCGGTTCGGAGAAGTCGAACGCGGCGCGGAGGGCTGCGTCGGCGTCGACGAAGTTGTTGTAGCTCATGGCTTTGCCGTGCAGCTGGTCCGCCTGGGCAATGCCGGCGGGCGCAGCCTTGTCCACGTACAGGGCGGCCTGCTGGTGCGGGTTTTCGCCGTAGCGCAGCACCTCGGAGCGCTCGAGGGCCAGGCCGGCATAAGCGGGCCAGTCAATGACGCCGTCGCCGTCTTCGTCGAGGAACTGGCCGGCGGTCCAGGTGGCAACGGCGGTGTCGTACGTCGCGGTGTGCGCGAAGGCCTTCGCGGCCAGGCGGCGGCGTGTCTTCAGGTCGAAGCCACCAGCCGCGGCGGCTTCCACCACGGCGCCATAGAAGTTCGGGTCAACCACGATCGCGACGGCGGCATGGTTCTTGGCGGCCGAACGCACCATGGCGGGGCCTCCGATATCGATCTGCTCGACGACGTCGTCCTGCGCAGCGCCGGAGCGGACAGTCTCCACGAACGGGTAGAGGTTGACCACGACGAGGTCGAAGGGTTCAATCTCCATCTTGGCGAGCGTTTCCATGTGGGCAGGAACGCGGCGATCGGCCAGGATGCCGCCGTGCACGCGCGGGTGCAGGGTCTTGACCCGACCGTCGAGCATCTCCGGGGAGCCGGTGACTTCTTCGACTTCCTTGACCGGAATACCGGCTGCGGCGATCTTCTTCGCGGTGGAACCGGTGGAGACAATGGCGACTCCTGCTGCATGCAGGCCCTTCGCGAGCTCCTCCAGCCCCGTCTTGTCGTAAACCGAGATCAGTGCACGGCGGATGGGAACACGGTCAAGCTGCGTCAAGCTCACAAAAGTCTCCGTCTTATATCGCGGGATTCCGCGGTTGCTGGGGATATGGACGAGTTTATCGTGTTGTGGCTCCTCTTCGTTTTTCGAGACGTGGCCGCGTCCGCAACATATGGTTGGGCCATGGATTCCGAGGATGTGATTTTGGTAGCCGACGTCGGCAAGAGCCGATGCCGGGTTGAACTCAGGCAGGGCGACGAGGTGTTGGGCTCGGCGGACCAGCAGGGCTTCCCCGGCCTGGGCATGGACAACGGCGCCCGGCTCGCCTTCGAGCTGCTCGCGGACACGGCGGCCATGCTGCCGCGGGGGCTCCCGGCAGCATTCCCGCAAGGTTCGTTGCGGGGAATCGGCGCCGCCGTGGCCGGGGTAGAGGCCTCAGCGGCGAACTCCCACGAACTCGCCGTCCTGCTGTCCGAGCGCTTCAAGGTCCCGGCCGCGGTTCTCTCGGATGCCACCGCGGCCCAACTCGGCGCCCTGGACGGCGCGCCCGGAACAGTGCTGATTGTGGGCACGGGGGCTGTTGCCTTCCGCTTCGACGACGCCGGGACTCTCCACCGCGCCGACGGTTGGGGACCGCTCTTGGGCGATCGCGGAAGCGGCCGGTGGATCGGCCAGCAAGGTCTTCAGGCTGCACTTCAAGCGCACGACGGCGGAGCGGCCACGTCGTTGCTCGGCGCGGCCGCCGCGCTCGTTGGCTCACCCGCGCAGCTTCCGGCCTGGCTCGCCGAATCCGGCAATCCGGCCCGGACCATGGCGCGTTTCGCACCCGTGGTGCTGAAAGAAGCGGAGGCGGGAGACGCCGTCGCACGCGGCATTGTGGACGAAGCGTGCAGGCTCCTTGTGAACACCGTGGCCCTTGCCGCTGGCGACGCCAAGCAAGTGGCGCTCCTTGGCGGCGTCGTGAAATCGGAGTTCTTCGGCTGGCTCTTGCACAACGCCCTCGCTTCGGCTGGGATTGAGGTGGTTGCGGCTCTCGGCGATGGCATGGACGGGGCCGCCCTCGCAGCGAACCGCCGCGGGCTCCTCCAGGAAAGGTACATTCACCGTGACGGAACAGCCTGACGCTTCTTCCCCTGATTCTCCTGACGGCGACCGGCTCAAGGAACTCCGTTCCGAGCTCGAAGGCCTGCAAACAGAAGCGGCGTCGCCGGCGCTCAGTGAGTTGGACACCATGGGCACGGCCGAGCTCGTCGCCGCGATGAACGAGCAGAACCGCGGTGTCCCGGCCGCCGTCGAACAAGCCAGCGCGGAGATCGCCGCAGTGGTCGACGCCGTTGCGGAACGCCTCGCCCGCGGCGGCCGGTTGCTCTACGTCGGCGCCGGAACGGCCGGGCGGCTCGGGGTTTTGGACGCGAGCGAATGCCCGCCCACGTTCGGCACTCCCCCGGGGCTCGTCGTCGGGATCATCGCGGGCGGCAGCCAGGCCATCCAGAAGCCGGTGGAGTACGCCGAGGACAACGCCACGGCCGGGGCCCGGGACCTTCACGACATCAGCGTGACCGAGGCGGACGCCGTCGTCGGAATCTCGGCTTCGGGACGCACGCCCTACGTGATCGGCGCGCTCGAAGAGGCCCGCAGCCGAGGGGCATTCACCGCCTCGATCGCTTGCAACCACGATTCGCCCATCAGCAAACTGGCGGACGTGGCGATCGACGTCGTGGTTGGTCCCGAGTTCGTGGCCGGTTCAACGCGGCTGAAGGCGGGCACGGCGCAAAAACTCGTCTTGAACATGATCAGCACGCTCGCCATGGTCAAGCTCGGGAAGACCTACGGAAACCTGATGGTCGATCTGCGCGCTACCAACAACAAACTCCTTGCGAGGTCCCAACGGACTATCCAACACGCCACCGGCGTGGACGCGGAGACGGCGATTCGCGCGCTGGATTCCGTGGGCGGATCGGTCAAGGCGGCCATCCTGGTGCTGTTGACTGGCATCGATCCGGGCCAGGCCAAGAGCGATTTGGATGAGGCCGGCGGCTTCCTGCGAAAGGCGATCGAAAAGCACGGATAGAGTTTCCCCAGGAGGGGAAATGAATACTTACACAACCGTCCCGAGCGGCGAGCAGGTTGTCCAGGACTTGCCGTGGCGGTGGAAGGTCCAGGGCAGGATTTTCCTGATCGGAGGCCTCGGATTCATGTTCGATGCCTGGGACGTCACCCTCAACGGGATCCTCATTCCGCTGCTTTCCAAGCATTGGTCCCTCCAGCCCGCCGACGCCGGATGGATCGGCACCGCCAACTTGATCGGCATGGCCTTGGGCGCCTTCGCCTGGGGTACCATCGCGGACACCATCGGCCGGAAGCGGGCCTTCACGGCCACCCTGCTGATCTTCTCCATCTTCACGGTCCTGGGAGCTTTCGCGCCGGACTTCGTCTGGTTCTGCGTCTTCCGCTTCATGGCCGGCTTCGGGCTGGGCGGCTGCATTCCGGTGGATTACGCTCTGGTAGGTGAATTCACCCCGCGGAAGCAACGCGGCAAGGTGCTGACCGCAATGAATGGTTGGTGGCCCGTGGGCGCAGCCCTGTGCGGCTTCATTTCGGCCGGACTCGTCGCTGCCTTCGCCGATTGGCGCCTGACGATGCTCGTCATGGTGTTGCCTGCCCTGCTCGTGTTCTGGATCAGGCGGAGCGTGCCCGAATCCCCGCTCTTCCTCATCCGCAGGGGCAGACGCCAAGAGGCCGCCGACGTCATCGACAGTCTGGTCCTGGCTACGGGAGCCGAGCAACGCGCCTACAGCCTGCCCGCACCGCAGGACGCGCCGCGCCTCTCCGCCGGCAGCGCGTGGCAGCAGCTGCGCCGGGTCTGGCAGTTCGACTGGAAGATCACGACGGCGGCCTGGGCCCTGTTCTTCAGCATCCTTTTGGTCTACTACTTGAGCTTGACGTGGATGCCGCGGATTCTGATCGGCGCCGGATTCGAGGAGTACAAGGCCTTCGTAACGACAGCCGGGATGGCCGGCGTCGGGCTCCTGGGCGTGGCGGTCGCGGCGGTGCTGGTGGAGCGGGCGGGCCGCAAGTGGATCCTGGCCATCACCGGGCCGCTGTCCGCGTTGACCCTGGTGATCGTGTCCTTGGTGGTGGACATCCCGGACGCGGCGGCGTTCTGGCTCCTGGCGTTCGGCTTCGTTATCCAGGTGGCGATCCCGGTGCTCTATACCTATGTGTCGGAGCTCTACCCCACCGAGCTCCGGGGCTCCGGCTTCGGCTGGGCGTCGACGTTCTCACGGGTTGGGGCAGGCATCGGGCCGCTCGTGTTCGCCTCGTATTTCTGGCCCGAGTTCGGCTTGGCCACGTCCTTCGCCTTGGCCGGCGGGCTCATCGTGGTGGCGGTGCTGTGGATGACATTGTTTGCGCCCGAGACCAAGCAGCTCGACCTCGACTGAGCATCCCCCCGCATCCCCCCAACTGGCTCGCATTAGATGTCGTTATGAGGCTCCAAAACGACATCTAATGCGAGCCAGTTGGGTGCGAAGGAGGACTCAGGCGTGCTTTTCCGCAGCGAGCTCTGCGAGGGTCCGGACCAGGAGCCTGCGCTCCACCACCTTGATGCGTTCGTGCAGGGTGTCTTCAGTGTCGTCTGGTGCGATTTCGACGGCCTCCTGGGCGATGATGGGACCGGTGTCGACGCCGGCGTCGGCCCAGTGGACGGTGCAGCCAGTCACCTTCACGCCATAGGCCATGGCATCGCGGACTCCGTGGGCACCCGGGAAAGCGGGCAGCAATGCCGGGTGCGTGTTGAGGTACTTGCCGCCGAAGGCATCGATGAATTCCGGGCTGACAATCCGCATGAACCCGGAGGAAACCACCACGTCCGGATCGTAGGAGGCAACGGCTTTGGTAAGCGCGGAGTTCCAATCCGCCCGGTCCGCGTAGTCCTTGAAGTCCACCACGAAGGTGTCCAGTCCGGCTTCGGCAGAGCGTTCCACGCCGTAGGTACCCGGCCGGTCGGCTCCCACGGCTGCAATCTCAACGTCCAGCTCGCCCGCCTTCACGGCGTCGATGACTGCTTGGAGGTTGGAACCGGTTCCGGAGACGAGGACAACAATGCGCATTGCACTAGCTTATGGCTGGCTCGCGTAGGCTGGAAAACATGAATTCCGGCGTTGGACCCAGCCCGCAGCATCAGCCACAGAGCGAGGCTGCCAAATCAGCGCTTGCCGTTACCCAAACGCTGTTCAGGACATTCCTGCTGACTGTGCTCGGCGCCATCTTCGTCTACATCCTGAACATCAGCTACGTCTGGCTCAGTGGCATCCTCACCGTCATCGCGGGGGTGCTTGGAGTGGTGGTCCTCGTGCGGACCATCCGGTTCAAGCAGCCACGCATCGTCTTGTTTGGCACCATTTCCGGGCTCGTGGTCACGGCCGTCATGTGTCTGCTGGTGCTCACCGCGCTCGTCTTCTTCCAGCAGATCACCACCTTGGAGAACTGCGCACGAAGCGCCCTGACGCTCCACGCCCAGAACTCGTGCCAGGTCGATTTCCAGAACTCCATTCCCTCCGGATTGCGCTAGCCGGGGCGCAAGCCAGGTGAGGCGGGCACCTTAGCGGCGGTCGCCGTCGTACACGGCATCGTCGAGATCCGCTTCGTGGAGCTTCTGCCGCCTTTCGAGCCAGGGCCCCACCCAGTAACCGATCACGACGCCGATCCCCACCTCCGCGGCAATCCAGACTGCCGTCCACCGCGGGTCCGGGCCGATCTCGGTGAGACGCCCGATTCCGGCGGAACCGCGCGCCAGCCAGGCGAGGCCTCCCGCCAAAGCCCCGGCGACGGCCCCGATGAGCGCGCCGAGGATCAACGTGGAAACAGGAGCCGTGAACCAGCGCGACTTGATCTTGATGGAAAGCCATTCGTCGAAGTGGTTCTCCCCCGCACGCAGGAACCACCAGCCTGCCAACAGACCGGCGATCACCGGAAGGGCAAGGGCCGCGGCGCCAAAGTCGAGCTGCCCGGTGGGCAGTGCACCGAACACAGGAATCGCGGGCAGCGGCCCGACGGCGGTGCCCAGCGGCCCGACGTGCGAGCCGACACCGAGCGAGAAGCCGGCGCCGGAGGACCAAGCCAAAGTGAAAACTGCCAGATTGGGCAGATAGCCGAGCTGGGCGATGGTGAGGACGCCACCGCCGAGGGCCCCGGCTTTCAGGCCTTCGTAAACAGCGATGATGTCCGTCCAGTGCATGACAAGGTCGACGGCGAGGAGCGTCGCTGAGAGTGTCATGGCCGCCATGATTGCCACGAATCCGGCCTTGATGGCGGAGCCGAAGTAGGACCCGGCCCAACGGGAATGTTGGCTTGTGCGAGCGAGCCAATCGACGGCGTCGACGCCAATGAGCCTGCTCCAGGAGCCGGACTCCCGCCGGGCGCCCACCACCATGCCGAGGCCGAACGGGATAAGGGGAATTAATGCAGCGAACCAGATGTTGATCACTACGTCCTGCGTGCGGCACACGAATCCGGTAGCCGCGCCGAACGCCCCATAAACAAGCAACGCCCCGAAGAAGGCCTGCCACAGCTGGTCCGTGTACGAAGCCCTGGCCAGCCGGCGGCCAGCGCGCCACGCCAGGAGGAACGGGACCAGAGTCAGTCCGAGCGGGATAAGGGACAGCATGCCGGAACCGGGTAGACCCGCGGTTCCCAGGTTGACGGTGGCAAGCTGCAGCGGCACACCGTGGACCAAGAGCCAGGTTTGGCCGGCCAGGCGTGCCAGGAAATCGATGGTGTGGTTCTGGAATCCGTCAGTTGCCCAGACTCCGATCAGCGGCAGGACCACCACGAGCGCCGAGATGATAGCGGCCTGGGCCGACTCAAGGGCACCCTGCAGCCACAAAGGCATGGGCAGGCCATGGTTACCGGTCTGATCAGCGCGCAGTTTCATCGTGTTCTATCGTGCCACGGCGTGCCCCGCTCCCCCGGCAGGCGCCCGCGCGGCCCGCCAATCCTCCAACGCCCGCTCACATATAACCCCTTCCCGGCCAACGCCCGCTCACCAACAACCCCCTCCCGGCCAACGCCCGCTCACCTATGGGGCACGAAAGCCAAACGCCCGCTCACTCCGGCCGCACCGCCGTCGTCATATATGTGCGCGAGCGTTAGCGGGAAACCCGACATATGTGAGCGAGCGTCGGGGGCGCGCAGGGCCCGTTGGGGCCGCCGGGCACGCCGCCGCCGCCGCCGCCGGGACGCCGTCGCCAGCGCTTTTTGCATATGCCAGACGTAAAATTGGATTGTTCGCAAAGGTGGATGGAGGGCATAAATGACTACCGCAACCCCACATGCACATGGTGTTCACTTTGGACGGACGGACATCCAGAACATCGGCATGGGTGTAGGTATTCTGATGGCGCTGGTGGGCCTTCTCGGATTCATTCCGGGCATCACCATGCGGTACGGGGAATTGCAGTTCTTCGGGCCAAATTCGCACGCAATGCTCCTGGGTGCGTTCCAAGTGTCTCTGCTGCTCAACATTGTGCAGCTGCTGATCGGCGGAACCAGCTGGGCGATGTCCCGCTCGGGCGGCCATAGCGCACGCAATATCCTGATGAGCTTCGGTGCCTTGTACATCGTGCTCAGTGTGTACGGACTGAGTGTCGGGGTTGATTCGGCGGCCAACTTCCTGTCGCTGAACACGCTCGACAACTGGACGTTCATTGTCTTGGGCATCCTGATGGTCGCCGCAGGCTGGATGTTTTCACGGCATCTGGCTGACGACGCAAAATAGCCCATTCACAGCCCGGATTAAGCTAGCCCGGGATTACAGGAGCCGCCGATGGGTAGGATCTACAGCCAAATCTGAATAGTCATACAAGCGGTTGGTGCAGTTCCTGCGGTGAAGAAGCCGGGAGCTGTGCCAACCTTCTATGTGCCCGACGCCGTCAGATCCACTTGGGTGCCGTCGGCACCGGCCCAGCACCCCCAGCCACCCCGCCGGTCCCGCGCCCGGTGGCCCATTGCACGACGCCGGCAAGAGGCCCGGCAACCACGACGGCGGCGTCCAGATCGCCGAACGTGAGGTCTGTGCCGGCGACTCTGACCAACAACCCGTCATCGGTGCCCCGGACGGCCCATGCTGAGGTGATGTCGCGCAGCAGCCGCTCGAGGACCGACGCCGGTATGTCGCCGAACGATGCTCCGTTGTCGAGGTCGACGGCGTGCACCCAGACTTCGCGGGTGCGCATCCACACAGTTTCCGACGCCGGAACAATACGGCCTTGGGCAGTGCGGACTTCGTGACTCCATGCGTCCTCGGGCAGGTCCCGCCATTCAACGCTCAAGTGCACGGCCGAATGGTCGAAGAGGTTCCGCAGCGCGATGGGAGACAGGGTGGCACCGAAGTTGATCTCCTCACCCCGCGCGGCAACAGAGGGATACATCGGAGTCTCCACGCCGGACGAGGCCCACTCCACCAAGCGGGCGATGGCCCGGGCGTTATAGCCGACGTGTGCTACAACGTGACGGCGGCGCCAGCCGGGAAGCAGCGAATCGCCGTCGAGCTCGGCATCGGAGAGCTCGTTGAGTTTGCGGGCGAAGAACGCGGTCCCGCGCCGGGCCTGCAGGAGCTGTTCCTGCAGGCCCGGATCGGTGGTGAGGTCGTGGCGGGCGACCATCAGGCTTCCTTGACCACGCGGTTGTTCAGCTGGCCCAGGCCCTCGATGGTGGTGACCAGGAGCTGGCCTTCCTGGAGGTAGCGCTTCGGGTTCTGGGCGTGGCCCACACCGCCGGGCGTGCCGGTCGCGATGACGTCCCCCGGGTTCAGCGTGATGATGGTCGAGATGTAGGAGACCAAGAATTCCGGGGTGAACACGAGGTCCCCGGTGGGGGTGCTCTGCTGGATCTCGCCGTCCACCGCGGAGGTCATCAGCGGCCCGGCCTTGAACTCGTCCTTGGTGACCAGGGCGGGGCCGAACGGGGTGGACTTTTCCCAGGTTTTGCCCTGCAGCCATTGGACGGTACGGAACTGGTAGTCGCGCATGCTGATGTCGTTCAGCACCGAGTACCCGGCGATGTGGTCGGCCGCGTCGGCTTCGCTGATCCGCCGCCCCTTCCTGCCGATCACGACGGCGAGCTCGGCCTCCCAGTCAACGGTGTCCGATTCCTGCGGCAGCGCCAGATCGTCGTTGGGGCCGATCAGCGATTCCTGGTATTTCGCGAACAGAGTGGGGTACTCGGGGAGTTCCCGGCCCATCTCCTTGATGTGGTTGCGATAGTTGTGCCCGACGCAGATGATTTTCCCCGGTGAGGGCACGACGGCGGCGAGGTCGGCTCCGTCGTACGCGTGCGTTGCGCCGTTGGCCGCCTCCGCGATGGCCGCCCAGGCGGGGTCCTGCAGTAGGGCGCCCACGTCGGAGAACCCTTCGATCTCTGTCAGGGTGTCGCCGTCCTGGCGGACAGCCACGGTGCCTTTGCCGGTCTCGGTGCGGAGGGTGAGGAGTCTCATTTGTTGCGTCCTTCGATGTACGTGCGGTTGAAATTCAGGCGTTCGAAAATGGGTGCATCGCTGAAGCGGAACAGGTCAAACGAAGTTTGAGAGCCAGCCTCGGCCTCAAGGGACCACAGGGCCCAGGACGGGACCACGAACAGATCACCCTTCCCCAAAGCCTTGGACTCCCCGTTCAGCACTACGGTGCCGGTCCCTTCAAAGACCTGCCACACGCTTGAGCCGACTTCGCGCAAGGCCTCGGTGGAAGCGCCCGCCCGCAACCGGTGGAACTCCGCCCGGATGGTCGGCATGACGTCCCCGCCAGTGGTCGGGTTGGTGTAGCGCACGGCGGCGTGGCCTTGGGACACCGTGGCCGGGTGGCCTTCATCCTCGAGAAGCAATTGTTCGCGCAGGGCTGCGTCGGTGTGCTCCCAGCGATAAGCCGCGATGGGCGAGTTGGTGGTGTCCTCCAGCCCGGACAGCGGACGGAGGCCCGGATGGGCCCACAGTCGCTCGGAGCGCGAAACGTCCGGGGTGGCCTCATCCGTGACCCGTTCGGTGCCGAATTCGAAGAACCCCGCGTCCGCGTAATGCACGAACGGGATGTCCAATCCGTCGATCCACGCCATCGGCTGGTCGGTGTCGTTGTGGTGGCCGTGGAAGTTCCAGCCCGGCGTCAGCAGGAAATCGCCGCGGCGCATTGCCACCGGGTCCCCGTTCACAACTGTCCAGACGCCTTCACCCTCGACGACGAACCGGAAGGCATTCTGCGAGTGGCGGTGCTCCGGGGCTGTTTCATGCGCGCCCAGATACTGGATGGCAGCCCACAGCGTCGGTGTCGCATAGGGCGTGCCGGACAGGCCGGGGTTGGCCAACGCGATGGCACGGCGTTCTCCGCCACGGCCCACGGGCACAAGGTCCCCGGCACGGGCGGCCAACGGGTACAGGTCGTTCCAGCGCCACACGTGCGGTATGGCCTTCGGGGACGGCACCATCGGCATCAGGTCCGCGATCTCGGTCCAGAGCGGAATTAGGTTCCCGGCCTCGAAGTCGCGGTACAACTGCTCAAGCTGCGCCGCTTCCTCCGGAGTGGGCTCTGGAACCGCATGCGTGGCGGCAACTGATTCATGTGTTGTGCTATCGGCGCTGATGGACACAGGGGCCTCCTCGAGGGGTACGGGACAGTTTTGGCGTACTCCAGACCCTAGGGAGGTCCCCAAGTGATCTCCAGCATATTCTGCTAGCCAGAATCCACTGGCCCAACTAACTCGCAGTAGATGTCGTTATGGGCCCTCAAAACGACAACAAATGCGAGTTAGTTGGGTGTGTCACGGCTTGGGTGGGTTAAGGCTGGGACTCGGCCGGATTGGCTGCGATATCGATCTCCAATTGGCGCTGTGTTTCCCGCATGATGCCCACGAGCCCGCCGTCGAAGAGCCTGCGGAACCTTGCCACGGGAGTCGCGACGCTCAAGGCACCCACCGCAACGCCCCGTCCGTTGTGAAGGGCCACGCCCAAGGCGCTGATCCCTTCCTCGGTGCCTTCGAAATTCGCGGCGAATCCGTTGCTCCGGATCGTCTCGAGCTCGCGGAGGAAAGCCGGATATTCGGCGTCGGGAATGTTGTCCCCGCCGATCTCCGCATTGTGGCTGCGGAACAACTGCTCAATCATGGCGGGCTCCAGCTCTGCCAACAGCGCCTTGCCTCCCGAGGCCTTGTTCGCGGGCAGAACCGTCCCCTGACGGTCGCCTACCCGCAAGGCGTTGGTCCCCTCCACCGTGGACAGGAACCTCACTTTGGTGCCGACCCGAACCATGAGATTGACGGTCTCGTTGATCCGGCCACTCAGGAGTTCCATGTGCGGCTGCGCCACCGTGCGCAGCAAACGGCTCCAACTGAGTCCCGCCGGGCCAACCCCCATGGCCGGCCCGGGAACGTAGCGGCGAGTCTCGTCCTGGACGGCGAACCCCCGGTAGACCAGCATGGCCAACAGCCGGTGGGCAGTGGAAGGGGCAACTCCCAGCTCCGCGGCGGCGTCCTTGAGCCGTAGGCTGCCGCCGTCGCGCAGGAGCTGAAGGAGTTGCAGGGCGTTGTCCACGGCCTCAATGGAGTAGGCCGGCTTCTTGCGGGCTGGTAGATTCTGCACCACAGAATTCTATTGGGCTACACGAACAACGGCTACACAGTGGTGGGATGAATCACACACCATCCGCTGCAGCGCCGGAGCGGACCCAACACGGCGTTCACCACTCCCCGGGGGCCTTCACCCGGTTCTCCAAGCGTTCCGCCGCCGCTGTGCTTGTCTGCTGGCTGCTCGTAGTATTCGATGGCTACGACCTCATCGTCTACGGCACCGTGCAGTCGTCCCTCATCACCGACACAGGCTGGGGGCTCACCAAAGCCACGGCCGGCACCGTCGGTTCCATGGCGTTCCTGGGCATGATGATCGGAGCCATCTTCGCCGGCAGGATGTCAGACAGTTGGGGCCGCCGACGGACAATCATCGCCTGCGCCGCACTATTTTCGCTCTTCACCATCCTGTGCGCGTTCTCACCGAATGCCCTTGTCTTCGGGGGCCTGCGCTTGCTGGCCGGCATCGGCCTCGGCGGACTTGTTCCCTCGGCAAATGCCTTGGTCGCGGAACTGGTCCCCGCCAAATGGCGGTCCACGATCGCAACGCTGATGATGTCCGGAGTGCCGATCGGCGGCTCGATTGCCGCGTTGGCTGGCATTCCGCTGATTCCCGCATTCGGGTGGCCGGTCATGTTCCTTGTGGCCGCCGTGGCCCTGCTCGTGGTGGTTCCGCTGGGCATGCGCTTCCTCCCGGAAACGCTCCCGGAAACGCTCCCGGAAACGCTTCCGGCAACCCTCCCGGCCGCCAAGAACGCGAATCAAACAGGCGGCTTCAAGTCCTTGCTCCGGGCCCCGTACCTCGGCATGAGTCTCCTGTTCGCGGTCTCCACCCTCGTAACGCTCTTTGCCTGGTACGGTCTGGGCACCTGGCTGCCGAACCTGATGCAACTGGCTGGCTACAACCTCGGATCAGCCCTAACGTTCGCGCTGGCACTCAACCTCGGTGCCGTCGTCGGCTCGGTGGCCACCGCTTGGGCGGGAACCCGCTTCGGCCCGATCCCGACGGCGATCGCGGCAGCCGCCGTCGCCGCCGTCGCGCTGGCCGTGCTGGTGGCGGGTCCGCCCGTGGGGCTTGTCTACGTCATGTTGGTGCTGGCCGGGGTGGGCACCCACGGAACCCAGTGCCTCATCATCGCGGCAGTGGCCAGCCACTACCCGGCGCACCTGCGGGGCACGGCGCTCGGCTGGGCCCTCGGAGTCGGCCGCATTGGCGCAGTCGCCGCACCCCAGGTTGGCGGACTGCTGCTCGCGGCCGGGCTCGGCGTCAACTCGAACTTCCTCGCATTCGCCGGGGCCGCCGCCGTCGCGGCCATCCTGCTCGGCGCGATCGGCGCGAAGATCAAAACGGCCAAGATCAAGACCGCCAAAATCCAATCCAAAAACACCACCTCTGTAGGAGTTAGCAATGTCTGACCGCAAACCGTCCACTGAAGTCCTCGTCGTCGGCGGAGGGATGGCCGGCCTTGCCGGCGCCTTGGCCCTCCGCGCAAACGGCGCCGAGGTGACGTTGGTTGAGCGGGCCCCCGAGTTCGGCGAGGTCGGCGCGGGACTGCAGATGGCCCCCAACGCCTCCCGCGTCCTGAAGCGTTGGGGCCTTTTGGAAAAGGCGTTGGAAATCGGCGTCCGGCCCAAGCACTTGGTGTTCCGCGACGCCCTCACCGGTGAGGAACTCACGCGTCAGACCCTCGGCGGCGAGTTCGAAGAGCGCTACGGCGCCCCGTACGTGGTGATCCACCGCAGCGACCTGCACCGGATCCTGTTGGAGGCCTGCCAGGACGCCGGTGTCCGCTTGGTGAACGACGTCGTCGTCGAAAAGGTAGAGACCGTGAACCACCGCGGCGTGGCGCACACCGCAAACGGCGACGTCTACGAGGCCGACGTCGTGATCGGCGCGGACGGCCTGAAGTCCACGCTCCGCGCCGCCGTCGCGCAGGACGGGCCGGTTTCGTCGTCGTACGTCGCCTACCGCGGAACCGTTCCCATCACGCTTGAGACCCCGGCAACCGATCTCGAAGACGTCGTCGTGTACCTTGGACCGGACTGCCACCTCGTGCAATACCCGCTGCGCAAAGGCGAACTGCTCAACACGGTGGCTGTCTTCAAGTCGCCCTCGTTCGAGCGCGGCGAGGAGCAGTACGGCGGCGTCGACGAACTCGAGGCTGCTTACAAGGATTGCATTCCGGCAGTACAGCTGGCGCTCCGGAACCTGGCGACCGGCATCCGCTGGCCCATGTACGATCGCGATCCCATCGAGAACTGGATCGACGGCCGCCTTGTTTTGATGGGCGATGCCGCGCACCCCATGCTCCAGTACTTGGCACAGGGGGCCTGCCAGGCGCTTGAAGACGCCGCCGTCCTCCAGGACTCCACCGTCGGTTCCGTGTTTACCGACGACGGCGTGGACGCCGGTGCGTGGGACCGCGCCATCGGCGATTTCAACTCAGCCCGCGCAGCGCGCACGGCCCGTGTCCAACGCACCGCGCGGGTCTGGGGAGAGTCGTGGCACGTGTCCGGCGTCGCGCGCATCTTGCGGAACCTGCTGTTCAAGAGCCGACAGGACGGCGACTTCCAGTACAACGACTGGCTCTACGGCCAAGAGGGCGACGGCGCCCCGGCTGTCCCAGCGGAAGGCACTTCAGAGGCAAGGACTGAATCGCTCGCGGGAACGCACGCCTAGGAGCATCCGTTGTGTCAATTGTAGGTAACCAAATTGCTGGACTCCTGGAGCAGACCCAAGCAGACTGACTACACGAGCCACTTGGGTGCTTGCCGTTGAAAGGACAGTCATGTTCGACCTCGTTGCGTATCTCCCCCTTCTTGTCACCGTATTGGGGGTAGTTGTCGCCGTTGCCGTCATTAGGCTTCTCATCAAATTGATGTGGAAGGTGGCTGAACCAAACGAGGCATTGATCATTTCCGGTCTGACTCGGGGAAGTTTGGACACCAGGGACGGAATGGATTTCAAAATCGTCACCGGGAAAGGCGCCTTGGTGGTTCCAGGGCTCCAAACAGTGAGGACTTTGTCCCTCACGCTGAATGAAACAGAACTCCAGGTCAACTGCGTGACCTCGCAAGGTATCCAGGTGATCGTGGAGGGCGTGGTTATTTACAAAATCGGTGACGCCGCACCTTTCATTGCGAATGCCGCGAGGAGGTTTCTCGGCCAGCAGCCCAAAATGCAAAGCCAGGTCTACAACGTTTTTGAGGGGCATTTACGCTCGATCATTGGCAGCATGACCATGGAAGAGATCATCCGTGAGCGCGACAAACTTGCGTCGTTGGTCCGCAGCGCCAGCGGCATAGAAATGGAAAAGCTTGGCCTAGTGGTTGATTCCCTGCAGATCAAGGATCTCCAAGATCCCACCGGCTATATCCAAAACCTGGCCAAACCGCACATTGCGCAGGTCAAAATGGAGGCCCGCATCGCTGAAGCGACCAGGAACCGCGAGGCTGCGGAGCGGGAAGCCGAGGCCGCGGCCCAGATCGCGGACGCCCAAAGCCTTTCGGCGATCAAGCAATCAGCGGCCCAAGCCAATGCCGAAACCGCCAAGGCCAACGCCGCGCAGGCCGGTCCGTTGGCCGACGCCACGGCGCGCCAGCAAGTGGTGGTCCAGGAAACCGAAGTGGCCAAGCTCGAGGCGGACCGGGAGGAGCAGAAGCTCCAGACGTCCATCCGGAAGCCTGCCGATGCCAAGGCGTACGCGCAGCGGACCGAGGCGGAAGCCCAAAAGGCCGCCGACATCAGCGCTTCCGAGGCGCGGGCGCGGCGAACGGAACTCGAGGCCCAGGCGAACGCCCGCAAGGTGGAAGTCGAAGCCCAGGCCAACGCCACGGCGGCCGCCGCCATTGCGGGAGCTACGAAGATCACCGGTGAAGCCGAAGCCGCAGCCACCAAGGCCCGGGGTGACGCCGCAGCCTCCGCCATCAAGGCCAAATCCTTGGCGGAAGCGGACGGCATCAAGGCCCGTGCCGAGGCTCTCGGAACCAACCAAGAGGCCGTTATCTCCCAACAGCTCGCGGAGAACATGCCTGCGATCGTGGCAGCCGCGGCTGAACCCTTTGCCCACGTGGGTAACCTGACGGTCCTGAACGGCGGCGAGGGCCTCAACAGCATGGTGGGTGGGATCCTGTCCCAGGTGGGCAACTACCTGCCGTCAATCACAGCAGCGCTCAAGAACGGCAAGGAACCGCCCAAGCGGCCCACCAAAAACCCTGATGCGTAGGGACACCGATGCACAAAGAGGTTGATCGGAGCCTGACGGGCAAAATCGGTAGGGTCACGGGTCGTATCGGGCCAGGGACTGTGGGGGAAGTAATGCTGCCGTTCCACGGCGGCACAAGCGCCTTCCACGCGTATCCATTCGACAAGAGCAGTGTTTTCAATGTGGGTGACGAGGTGCTCGTCATCTACTACGAGCCGCCCGGGACAGTATTCGTGGACGAGTTGCCGGACGTTCTGAAGGCTGGCAGATAAGACAACTGAGGGCGGCTAGTTGGCCGCCCTCAGTTGTCTGTCACTGATGGATCGCTCAGCCCAGCGGCGGAGCTCCCACGCTGTCGTACATCGCGTAGTCGTCGGTGGTGACCGATCCGTTGCTGAACAAACTCAACCCGAAACTGATGGCAGTGGCCCCGGCAGGAAGTGCCGGCGTCGTGAAGCTTGCCTGTGTATAGGTAGTGGCGGTATTCAGCCACGGCCCGGAGGTCCAGTACACCCAGTTGTTCGAGGCGTCACGGTAATACAAAGCGAACTGTGTGACGGCTGTGGAGGTGTACCAAACGCGCACCGAGTAAGTGTGTCCTGCGAGCGCCGCAGGTGGGCAGGTACTGGTGTCCATTGTGGGCAGCAGCTTCGCATCACCGCTGGAGTATCCCGTGATGGTGAGTTTTTCCGCTTTGGTACCGGTGTGCGCGGTAGCAACCGTGCTGAAGGTGGCGGTGTTGGTGCCGTATCCACCCGCCTGCCAGCACTGCGGGAACGAGCCCGTACCGGCCGTTTCAAGGCTGGGGTTTTGTACCAGGTTGCCGCCCGCTGGTGGCGGCGGAGGAGGCGGTGGCGGGGTGCCGACGTCGAACATCTCGTAGTCGTCGGTGATGAGCGTGCCGTTGCTGAACAGGTTCAACCCGAAGCTGATGCCGCTCGCGCCCGTGGGCAGTGGAGGCGTCGTCCAGGTGGCCTTTTGAAAGGTCGTGGCCGCTGAGAACCACGGGCTTGATGTCCAATACTTCCAGGAGCCTACGCCGATCCGGTAGTAGAGCTCGAACTGGGTGCTTGTGGTCGATTTATACCAGGCACCTATGGAATACGAGTTCCCGGGTGTGGCTGTAGGTGAGCACCCTCCTAGGTCAAGGGTAGGCAAAAGCTTGGCGTCGCCGTCGACGTAGTTGGAGACCACGAGCTGTTCGGCGACTTTTCCTGCGTGTGCCTGCCTGACGGTGGAGAACGTTGCCGTGTTGGTGCCATAGCCTGCTGCGGCCCAACACTGCGGAGCCCCGTTGACCAAGGTTTCAAGGCTTGGGTTCTTGATCAGGTTGCCGGTACCCTCCGGTGGCGCCGGCGGTCCCGAGACAAGCGGCTTGACGGTTCCGCCGATCACTTGGGCCACCGTCTTGACCGTGGTGGTTGCGGGCCGGGACTTGAGCCACGTGGCGAACTGGTTGAACAGGGTCGGAGTGATGTTCAGCGGATCCGTGCTGGTAGCTGAAATGTGGTGGAAGGTGAGCTGGACCCACCCGCCTGCCGGCTCCGCCTGAGTGACGGACTTTTGCAGGTCCGCCAGGGTCCAGGTCTTGTCGACTTCATCCGGGGCCGCGGTGTTGTACGGGTTGGCCGGGGGGATGGTCTCCGCGAGCGGGCACCCCGCGCAGCTGAACCGCGTCTTGATGTCACCAAGATTGCGGGCGCTATTGAACCCGCAGTTCTTGACGACGGTTTCGAGGGATGCGTTCTCGGCAGCGAACGGATACGCGAAGTCAGTGATCGTGAATCCAAGGTTTGTAAGGTTCACCCTGTCGTTGCAAATCTGGCGTGTTGCCTCATCCAGCGTCACAGTGGTCAGGTCCGGGTGGGTAACAGTGTGGCCGGCAATCTCATTGCCATTCGCCACGAGGCCCTGCATGTCGCTCGTCGTCAGGTAATTGGGGTTGTTGATGAATCCGGACGGCGTGAAGAAAGTACCCACCAGGCCCAGGCTCTGCATGGTCTGGGCGGCGTTGAGTTGGTCGGCATTTGCGTCGTCAAAGGTCAAGGTCACGACGGTGGGATTAGCGGCTTGGGCCGCGGGTGCAGTGATGCCGGCGGTGACGCCGGTAAAAGCAAATACCACCACAACGGTGGAGAACCAGGTGAACCATTTACCTGGGATCGTCCCTTTGAACGTCCGGTGCTGGTCAACCTGGTCAGTACGGTAGAAGAGTTTCATAGGATCTGGCTCGATTCTAGACAACGGCCTGGCCGGCCATACGGGCGGCGCAGGGTGAATCACCCAGCGCTGTTCAGCGTGTGACGGCGCGCCGCCCAGTCATCGCCCTCTTGCCGAAATACCCCGGTGCCCCGGGACAAGCCCAAGTCATGGCCACGAGGTTCATTACAGTTGTCACCGTAAAACGGACCGATGTTAGGGAATAAGAGTGACTTCTACCCGTCTTTCAGCTCCGTAATTACCTAGAGTGGCGCATTTTCCGTCTCTACGGATCCTCCACTCGGGGAAACAACATCAATTTGTTAACCAAACCTTCCCCTCGCAGTCACGCCCATTCCCCCGCTTCGCCAACCGCCGCGCACACCGTGGAGGGGTGAGGATCGCTATCGTTGCCGAATCATTCCTGCCGCTCATGAACGGGGTCACGCACTCCATCCTGCGGGTGCTGGAGCATCTGCAAGAGCGAGGCGACGAAGTGATGGTGATTGCGCCATCGACGTCGGACACTGCTGTCTCGGACGTCGTGAACGGCGCTTTTGTCCATCGCCTCCCCTCCGTGCCCTTGGCCGGATACACAAATGTGCGGGTGGCGTTGGGCGGTGTGAGCCGGGTCAAGAGAATCCTTGCCGACTACGCACCGGACGTCGTCCACCTCGCATCCCCTTTCGTCCTCGGATGGCGGGCTGTGCAGGCTGCGCACCAGCTCGGCATCCCCACGGTTGCCATCTATCAAACCGAGGTCCCCAGCTACGCCGCCCGGTATGGCCTCCCCATGCTCGAGAACTGGGCATGGAACCGGGTAGACAACATCCATCTTCGTGCAGACCGGACACTGGTCCCGTCCACGTTCGCGCTCAACCAGTTGCGCGGCCGCGGGATCCTCAGGGTGGGGATGTGGCGGCGCGGTGTGGATACCGCGCGGTTCTCCCCCACCAAGCGCTCGACGGCGTGGCGCACCTCCGTTGCGCCCCACGGCGAGCGCATTATCGGCTATGTGGGCCGTCTCGCGATCGAGAAACAGGTGGAGGACCTTGCCGTGTTGGCGGATCTGCCGGGAACAAGGCTTGTCATTGTGGGCGACGGCCCGCAACGCGCTGCCCTCGAAGCAGCACTGCCGAACGCCTTCTTCACCGGCTTCCTGGGCGGCGACGAATTGGCTCAAGTTGTGGCCGGCTTTGACCTCTTCGTCCATCCCGGCGAGTTCGAAACGTTTTGCCAGACGATCCAGGAAGCCATGGCGTCCGGCGTTCCGGTCGTGGCCACCGGCCGGGGCGGTCCCCTCGATCTCGTGGAGAACTCGCGCACCGGCTGGCTTTACGAGCCGGGAGACCTCGCGCAGCTGCGGGCCTACGTGCAGGACTTGGTGGGCGACGATGCGAAGCGCCGCGCGTTCGGACTGGCAGCGCTCGTTTCGGTCCAGGGACGGACGTGGCCGGTGCTGAGCGCCCAACTCGTTGAGCACTACGAGGCAGTGATCTCCGGTGAAGCGCTTGTGGAGCCGGCCACTGCTCCCAGCCACTCCGATCAGCCGGCCGCACTTCAAGCAGCCGAGTTTCAGGCAACCGAACTTCAGGCAACCGTGTTTCAGCCGGCCGAGCCTGCCACCATTTCCGTGACTTCCAGCAAAGGACTCCCAGCATGAAAATCTCCGTTGTAGGCTGCGGTTATCTTGGCGCAGTGCACGCCGCAACGCTCGCGTCGATGGGCCACACCGTGGTGGGCATCGACGTCGACGCCCAGAAGGTGGCCCACCTGAACAAGGGTTTCGCGCCCTTCCACGAACCCGGCCTTGATGAACTTCTCCGGGACGGCTTCGCTACCAAGCGGCTCACGTTCTCCACCGATTTCGCCGATGCCGCCGATGCCCAGACGCACTTCCTCTGCGTGGGCACCCCGCAGTCCAAGACCTCGGATACCGCGGACCTCTCCTACGTGATCGCAGCCACGAAGAGCCTCCTCCCGCACCTGGCGAGGGGCGCCGCCGTCGTCGGCAAATCCACCGTTCCTGTGGGAACAGTGGACATGCTCCGCGGCATCCTTGCCCGTAGGCCCGATGTCCTGCTCGGCTGGAACCCCGAATTCCTGCGCCAAGGCACGGCAGTGAAGGACTCCCTGGTACCGGATCGTTTGGTGTACGGCGTGCCGGGCGGCAAGGACTCCGCCGCCGGCGCCCCGGTCACGGCTGCGCTCGACGCGGTCTACGAACCGCTGATTTCCGCCGGGATCCCGCGTCTTGTCTGCAACTTTGCCACCGCCGAGCTCATCAAGTCCGCCTCAAACGCGTACCTCGCTACGAAGCTCAGCTTCATCAACGCCATCGCCGAACTTTGCGACGCCTCAGGGGCGGACGTCACCGAGCTCAGTGAGGCGATGGGCCTGGATCCGCGCATCGGCAACCGGTACCTACACGCCGGCCTGGGTTTCGGCGGCGGCTGCTTGCCGAAGGACATCCGCTCGTTCCGCGCGCAGGCACAAGCGCTGTCCGTGCCTTCCCTCGATGAGTGGATGGGTGTGGTCGATTCCATCAACCTGGGCCAGCGCGCCCGCGCCGTGGATGTCGCCCGTGAAATGTGCAAGGGCTTCCTGTCCGGCCGCACCGTCACCGTGCTGGGCGCGGCCTTCAAACCGGACACCGACGACATCCGTGACTCCCCCTCCCTCGACGTCGCACTCCAACTGGCCGCGGCCGGCGCCCACGTTACGGTGACCGATCCCAAAGCCATCAACAATGCGTGGATGCGCTACCCTCAGCTCCGCTTTGAAGCGTCCACCACGCGCGCGCTCGAAGGTGCTGAGTTGGTGCTGCTGCTCACCGAATGGGACGAATACCGCGCCCTCTCACCCGCCGCCGTCGGCTCGCTCGTACGACGCCGGCTGGTGCTGGACGCGCGGAACGTCCTGGAAGCTGCGGCATGGCGGGCGCAAGGCTGGACGGTTCGCGGGCTCGGAACCGGCTCCCGCGCTGAGCGCTCGGAGCCGATTGCCGACGTCAAGCCTCCTGTCGTTCCCGTCGAACCGCTCAACACACGGCCGTTCATTGTCGGTTCTCCGGCCAAGTCACCGTCTACGCGACGGTAGCTTTGCCGCGGCCATGATGAAGGCCGCTTGCGGCTTCTGACCGTTCCAAGGGCCGCTAGTGGCTCTCAGTGTTTTGCCCCGTGAACACGTAGACGGGCCCGCACGCACACGGAGATCCGGCTTGTTCACACTGAGAAACGGCCTTTGGCACACGGATTTTTCCGTTTTTTACACGTAGACGCCAATTTCACCGAGAGAATCTGAATCGTGGATGGCCTTCCTTTGAGGAGGGGCACCACGTTTCAAGGCCAGCAATACCGTTGGCCGTTCTACTCAAGAAATGGGGTTGTAGTGGAATCAACAATGACGAAAAGGACCGGCCTTCAGGCTGCGGCCGCGGCCGCGCTGGCTGTGGTCGGCATCTTCGGCGCGAGCTTGGCCGTTTCATGGATCGCGGGGTCCCTCGGCATCTCTGCCGCGGCGGCGTCCCAGATCATGAACGCCATCGAGGTCGGAGGCTGGGCTCTCGTTGTCATCGGCACAATATTCGGGGCAGGAATCACCGGCGCCTTGATCGCAACGGCTCGAGGGATCCTTTTCCGCATCGGCCGGGCGCAAGCAGTCGCCTAAATCGATGCTTGCTAAGACAGCACGCGTGCTTGGGGGCATCCCTGGATGGCTGCTCCCAAGCACGGGCCTGGCCATGGCAGCCATAGCCGTCTTCGGCTACTCGTCCGTGGACCTGTCCTGGATCCGGGACGGGAGGGACATGGGTGGGAGTCCCCTCTCCAGCAAAGACTTCCTCCAGATCCTTGGGCGGAACGTCGGCGCGGCCTTGGTGCTCTATTCGGGGGTCGTGACCCTTGGGCTGACCACGCTCCTCGGATCCGGAATCCTGGCGCTGTATGTCGGGGCGACGGTATCCCTCGGCGTGCACTCCGTCGGCGGTGCCGGCCTGGTTGCCGACGTGATTTGGTACGTCCCGTTCGAGTTCTTCGGCCTCGTGCTGGCGGCGACCGCCGGATTCCAGCCCGCCGCTGGCCTGGCTCGCAGGCTGTTGATGAAGAACGAGCCCGCAACCCTGAGGTCTTTCATCGACGATACGGCCCGTTCCCTCGGCACCTTGCTCATTGCCATCGCCCTGATAGTCCTCGGTGCTGCCATCGAGGCCATCGTGATTCAGCTAAGGACCTGAGGAGGAATTCATGACCAGCACGGAAGATGGCCGGGAGTCCGAAACCGTCATTAGCGTCGCTAAGGTCGGAAAGTTGCGGCCCGAGCCAACGGGAGGCAGGGAATGGGTCTCCACATCCCGCGGTCTGTGGATCGCGGGCTACATTGTGCTCATGGCTTTGGTGGCCCTGCGGCTTCCGCTGACCAGGAAGTACCTCAACGCGAACGTTCCGGCGGACGTGCGCTCGGAAATCGGGGACGATCGACTGCTGAGCCTCTCCATGACGGTGGGCACTGTTTTGTTCTTCCTTGTCTACGCCGTCATCATTGCTTTGTACTTCTCCCTCGCCGCGTTCCTGGACAAGAGAGTGATCCCGGGAAAATCGGTAATCGCGGGCCGCTTCAAAATCGGGTCATTCTTTGTGATCGCCATTCTCGCCACGATCCCCGTGAACCTATTCAGCGTGGTCTTCGGCGTCATCCAGCCGCGGGACGTCCCCGGATATTGGGCCTATTTCCCCTCGATGGCCGTACTTGCCCTGGCGATCTTCTACCGACATTGGCGCGAGTTTTCCACAGGCAGAAAGATCCTCGTTGTGCTTTCGGCCATTGGTCTGGCAACAATAGTCGCCATCGGCTGACCTTCCTCAACCACCACTCACGGACAGAAATCCTCAATGACTACTCAGCTCTACAGCCTTCTTCTACGAATCCTGGGCCTCACGGTCGCTGCATTCTCCTGCATTTCCCTCGGTCTGATTTGGGCTTCTCCTGCCCCGGAAGGCCTCAAGAACATAGATCCCCTCGCCGTGAAGAACACGACCGTCACCGTACTTCTCGTCCTCGGCGTGGCCGCACCCCTGATGGCGGCCTTCAGCCCGGCCGGGAAATGGCTACCGCTCAAGGCGGCCGTTTTCGCCGTCGCCGGTTTTGCGCACGCGGCGGCCCTCAGCCCGGTGATAGTTGTCCCATTCCAGGGAACGACGTCGGCCGTCGCCGCCGTCTGTGCGCTCGGACTCGCGGTCCTCACCATTGTGGCCTTCATGGACTCAATCCAGAAGAAGAGTCCGCGGAGCAAGTTCTAGGCGCTGATGGCGACCAAAGTCTCTCCCGTCGACGTCGAAGGCCAAGTTTCGAACGCCAGGATCCCTTCGGCGTCCGTCCGGCGGTCCGATTACCGAATCCTGCGGGACTTCCGGGCGTTCGAAATCGTCAATGCAATGCGTTTGCCTCTCACGCTGGATGGTTTCAGGTCCCTCGTGATCTTCGGATCGATAGCCTTGGTCCTGCTCGGAACAATGGTGTTCGCATCCACAATGTCTGTTCTCCGCGACGGCCCGCTCCGCCACGACACGGCCGCTGTGCTTAATTGGGGATTCCTCGCGATCCTCTACTGCGCCGTCGCCACGGTGCTCACCGAGGTAGTTTCAAGCCGACGGCTGGCAGTCTCCGGCACTCCGCACCTCGAGCTATTCCGGGCGATGGAACTTCCCCTGCCGCAGGTTGTGGTGAGATACGGCCTGGTCCCCGCGCTCCGCCGCACAGGCATCCTTTGGTATTCGGCTGCGGTATTCCTCCTGGTCTTCTTCGAGGAATCGTCGAGCTACCTCGACGTCGTGGCCGCTTCGGTCTCAGTCATGGTCTTCGCCTCCTGTGCGTGTGTCTACTGTGTTCTCCATTTCGCTTCAACACCTGCGCGACGGATAGGACTCCATTGGCGGTATTGCCTCTTGGCTCTCATCCTCGGGTTGTTGCTCGGAGCTGCCACTGGCTTTCTCCTGCCTCAGCTCTCCCGGGTCGACGGCCTCGCAGAGAACCCGTCGCGCTTCCTTCCAGCGTTGTGTGTGCTCGCGGCGGCCGCGTCCGGGATATTGATCCTCCTCAGCGTCCGCGCTTGGCGCCGCCTCAGCTACCGCAGGATTTCCCTCCGCACCGAACGGGGCGGCAGCCAGCGAGCGGTGACAAACTTCGGGCTATTCGTTGTCACTGATCTGTTGAGCAGCAAACAGGGCTCGCTGATCGCCACCATCGTCCTCGCCTGGATCGCCGTCGTTGGCATCCTCCTGGGAGCGAGGGGCATTCTCCCCCTGCCGTCTGCTCTCGGCTCCGGGGAGCTGCACAAATCCTTGGTTGGCATTGCCGTGCTCTTGAGCTTGGGCGTCACGGAACCGATGCTCTATCGAATCGGGCCCACTGCGAAGCTGTACCACTACCGCTTTGCGTGGGAGAACGGCTTCTCCGCCGCCGCGATCGTTGTCCGGCTCGTAGGGATTTACGTTATGGCGGGGGCGGCCATCGGTGGATTTGTTTTCCTAGGGGCGCTTCTCGCCCTGGACCTTCCGGTTCCTGGCGCTGTCCTCGCGGGCTTGATCGTCGCAGCGTCCGGGGTCGTCGCGGAATCACTCTCCCGTCCGCCGACCACCACTGACGGCACCAAATCCAACGATGTGATGGATGGACTCTTCACACTCCTCCTGATTTCTCCTTGCTCGCTCATCCTTGTTGTCAGCCCTGAGTTCAGCACGGGGCTGTTGTTGGGCTATTCCATCCTCTTGATCCTGGGAGCCGCCGTATGCCTGCACCAACGTCTTTTGAGGCTTCAATCGAAATTGATTCTGTAACCGCCGGCTACCGGCAAGGCTCTCCCGTCCTGGACGGACTCAGTCTCAGCCTGAACGCGCCGGGGCTCTACCGTGTAGCCGGCAGCAATGGCAGCGGGAAATCGACTCTTCTGGAGCTCATCAGCGGCTTCCTACAACCTTGGGCCGGAAGCGTTCGTCTTTGCGGGATCGACGCCGGCTCTCCCGACGCGCGCCACGTGCGGAGCGTCTGCCGTACGACGCCGGCGCTCTACCCCTCCATGACGGTTCACGATCATCTGGCTCTTGCGGCACGTAGCCGTCAGGTCGGCCCGGAGGCCGGGCTCGCCCGGCTGGCCAGGTATGGACTGGAAGACTGGGTGGAGCAACCGGTTTCCATGCTGTCGACGGGCAATATCCGGAAGCTCTGGCTGCTCATGTGCACTGTCGCCGATACCCCTGTGGTTGCCATCGATGAGCCTTTCAACGGTATGGACGTTCGAGGCGTCGACGCCCTGATCGACGAGCTCGGCGAGTGGGCAAAGCGCAAGGTGGTCGTTCTCATCTCCCACACAGTTCCGGAGCAACTAACCGTTAGGCATTCCTTCGTCTTCAAGCAGGAAGGAGGAACGTTGTAGACCGAAGCCCATTTGCCGGCTCACTCGGAAGGCCGCTTCTCGCGGAACGGAGCAGAATCCCGGACAAGGTCAAAGAGGGCCGTGCGCGACGGGCTTCCGGTCTTGCGCAACGCGTTGGAGATGTGGCTTTCCACGGTCCTGATGCTGATTCGCAGGTGCTCGGCGATCTCGGGGTTGGAGCGATGTCCGGCCAGGGCTGCTATCTCGATTTCCCGGACAGTCAGGGGCGAATAGCTTCCGGAACTAAACGCGACGGGCTCAAACGGGGACGGAAATCGTGTCGCGAACATGGAGTACGCCCGGTCCATCGCGGCCGCACCGATGGTGTTGTCCACGAACGCATACCGCTTGAAAGCACCGCGGAGCAGCATCCGTACCTGGTAGAAATCGGCGTCGGGCTCGTAATGCTCGAGCAGCACGCCCAGCATTTGGTAGTCGTCCTCCACCACCGCACCGGCAATTGCCAAAAGCTGATCATGGGAAGTGGACGGGGCATACTCTTTCAGGGTCTGCCGGAGGAGTTCGAGAACTTTGCGGCCCGGGAGAAGGCACGTGAAGAACAGCGCGGAATAGATCGCCTCGAGCACATAGCCGCGTTCGAGCTGCCGTTGAATGAGTTTCGCGGCTTTCCCATCGAAGACAGCGGGGATGAGCGGCCGCGCGGCGACGAGTTCGTAGACTCCTCTCGCTGTTCCGGGAAGCGGGCCGATGTCTTCACCTTCGCGCCGCGCCTGCGTGGCAAGGGTCGCCGCAGGCAAGATCGCGGACGTCGCGGTCCTTAGCCCGGCGAGCCTGAGCATGGCGTCGTGGAGGGAAGCCACCAGGAAGCCTGGCCGCCCCATGGCAAAGACACTGCCCATAAGGTACTCGGCGTCGTCGAAATAGCCGCGGTAGATAAGGGCCTGGGCAGCCACATAGGTGTTGGAAACCATCCCGAATTGGTCCAGCTTGCGGCGGGCTTCCGTGCGCTGGTCAAGCGCAAAGACAATCGACTCCTCGGTTCGCCCCGAGGTGAACAAAGCCATTCCGCGGATGAACGGCTCGATTCCCGGAATGCCCCTTAGCCCGCCTGAAACGTCGATGGCTTTGAGCGCGCCGGAAGGGTTGAAACGGTAGAGTTCCAGAATGCCTCGGATGCTGGATATGACACCGCTTTCAGGGTGACGATCGTTCAGCCGCGCGAAGAGTTCGTCGAGGTTCTCCGGCATTCGATCGTAGGACGCCACGAGGAATAGCTCCGCCGCTTCGGCCTCCGCGGACCATTTGGGACGTTCCTCCCCGAAGCTCCTGAGGGCGCCGGCTGCAGATTCCAGTCCTTTGCCTTTATGGATCGCCCAAAGCGCTTTGGTAAATGCCAGGAACAGGAGATCGCACGATTCTCCTTCCGAGGTCAAGGTCTGGGAAAGGACACGCTCAATCCTCGATGCGTCAATAGGCGAACCCCAGTAGACCTTCAGAAGGGCCACAGCATTCGATACCGATCTGTCGGCATTCCACAGCTCGTAGCGCTGGCGCTCCAGGACGGAAACCTGCTCATGAAAATGGCGGGCCGTGGCTGCGTCTGAGCTCCGTTCAAGGCGCAGGGCGGCCAGGACCCTCATCAGCGAATCAGCCGAGTTGACGTCAACGTGCGATTCCTGAGGCAAACCGCTGAGGGCTCGGGTGATTCGACTCTTCAGGACCCGCCTGCTTGTGAGAACCCTTTGACCGCGGAAGTAGTCGGCCAGGACCGGTGGCGTGATCGAAGCGCAGACCGTGTTGTGGAGATCTTCCATGACGGAAATGAGGCCGCGCTGTTCGAGCCTGTCGAGAACGTCGGAATGGACTACCTGCTGCAGTACATCGAGGGGCGTTGTCCCGGCGATGGCCATGGCCTGAAGGCCCGTGAGTTCGTCGGGTTCAAGTCCTTCGAGGAGGGATTCCACCGTGCCATGGAGGTGCTCGTTCCACAGGGTCTCGCCCGTCATATGCCATTGCCCATGGCGGAGGACAATCAAGCCACTGAGGGAAGCCGTTTCCGCGATGCGAACCACAAGCCGGGGGTTCCCTGCCGATTTCGTGAGGATCCGGGCAGTGGTGTCGGCGTCCGCAGGAGCTCCCAGACTGTCGGTGAGGAGCTCGTTCACCTGCTCGTATCGAAGCGGATTCAGGTGAACCCTGGCTTCCGGGCCGGGGCTGAGCACCGCAGGCTGTGCCACCGAGTAGATCGAAGACTCGCTCATGGTGACGATCATGGGCCGTTTTGTCCGTCGCCGGACGGCGTCCAGAACCGCCACAGTCTCCGTGTCGACGAACTCGAGATCATCGACTACAAGGACACGCTCACCTGGCCTCGAGAGTCGGCTTGCCAGGGTGTCAGCAACACCGAGAACTCCCAATTGGCCAATTCGAATATCCAGGCTCAGGCTATGTATTCCACCAAATGGTATTCCGCGATGTGAGCGGAGTCCCGAAATGGAGTAAACCGTTGCTCCGGTATTTTCCAGATCGGCGATAGCTTTTTGCGCGACACTCGTTCGGCCGCTACCAGGCGCGCCGACAATTCGAACCATCATTCCGCGAGCAACGTAGTCCAGCGTTCGCCGAACTTCTTGATCGAACACTCGCGATCCAACTTTCTCTGACGCGCTAATCCAGCACTCTCCGGCCCTAGGTGGTGCGAGGTCCAGACGATTCAACTGTTTCCTGCCCAAAGCCGGGCGTTGGCAGGGGGGACTCCCAAGCACTCCGAAGGAACCCCCGGGGTGCGCTGACGAACCTCGTTCCAAGGGAAACCGTAAAGTCCGAAACCGTCGTCTAAGTGTGGTTTTGGCGAAACTCAGTGTGCGCCGGGAGGCGTCTACGTGTGCCGACGTGGGGTTTTGTTCCGCATCTCCGTGTGCGCAAATGAAAACTCAGTGTTCCCCCGGCGTCCAACGAGGTGACGTTTGGCAGTGGTTTCTCCATGGCTCTCCTGGTGGTGGTCTGTTGCTCTCGACGCTACGGGGGTTTCGTGGCCGCCTCTAGACCGAACCTCCCGCATGTGGATATTTATTCGAATCTTCTTTTTCTAGATCGAACATAATTTCTAATCTCGGCCCCGCGCCGCACTCTTGAGAGCCTCGTCAAGAGGCCATCCCATCTATGTGGACAACTTCTTCTTTTCTCGCATTTCAGATGCTAGGATCTGCTGACATTCGCGTCGAAAACTGAATCATTGGGGGCAATAAATGAATACTCGCGCGCCAAAAAACAACGGGGAAATAAAGCACGCGTCGCACGACTTTTTGAAATCCCGCAAGGCCGGCTTCAAGGTCTTTGTCATCGCCACATCAACAGCAGCAGCGCTCTCCCTTGCCGCGTGCGGCGGAGCTAGCTCAACAATTTCGCAGGCCGGCGCCACCCAATCGGCTTCGGCTTCGGCTTCGGCTTCGGCGACTCCAACACCAACACCGACGCCGACCGCGCCGAAGTCTGTGTCCTGCGTGACGGAAAACGCAACCGAGAGCTACTCGCCGAAGGTGTACATCTGCACGAAGTCGGACGCGGGAGTCCTCCTCTGGATGGAAAGCTCAGAGTCCAAGCGAGTGACGGATGCACGTGCGGCAGCAACCGCAGCGGCGGCGAAGGCGGCGGCAGACAAGGCAGCCGCAGACAAGGCCGCGGCAGACAAGGCTACAGCCGACCAAGCAGCGGCCGACGCGGCTGCGGCTCAAGCTGCCGCCGCACGGGCAGCGCAAGCAGCCGCAGCACAGGCGGCCGCAAAGCAAGCGGCCCCCGCAGCGCCGTCGGGCTGTGACCCCAACTATGCCTGGGCGTGCGTTCCGATCGCTTCAGACGTCGACTGCGCGGGCGGAAAGGGTAATGGGCCAGCCTACGTGCGTGGCCCTGTCAAGGTCATCGGGACCGACATATACGGTCTCGACAGTGACGGCGACGGCATCGGCTGCGAGAAATAGCCGTCGGATTCTGCTGGATCACTCTCCTCGCCGAAGTTGCCGGTCCCGTGATTCCGCGGGCCCGGCATTTGTCCATTCGAGTGATTGAGCAAAATCCCACATCCGGGCGAAGACGATCCACGGATGGGCATGACCCGCCCGGGACCGAGCGCTACAGCAAAAGCTGGGCGACACGCCAAATCCCTGTCGACACCTGTATTCAGGTGTCGACAGGGATTTGGCGCATCCCCGGGTAATTTGCGCGTCGCGAAGTAGTCACTCAACCCCGGAAATGGCATCGAGTAGGAGGGCCGGGTTTCCCGGCCCTCCTCTCACACCACCGTACGTGCGGGCCTCGCATACGG
>NZ_BAABKK010000017.1:0-144862 GCF_039543785.1 Arthrobacter gyeryongensis | reverse complement strand
TCCGACACCCGCCAAGCCGCACGCCGCTTCTTCAAAAACGACACCCACTCCATCGTCGTGAAGACCCTGCAACTACTCGCCCGCCGAGGCGAAGTCGACGCACAGGCGGCGGCCCAGGCAATCGAGAAGTACAGTCTCCTCGATGTCAACGCCGGCACCACCGGCGGGGCAGGCGGCGAAAGCTAAGCCTCCAGCGAAGCAAAACGAAGCCAGCAGCATCTCGACGGCGGTCCACACCGAAAGGTGCGGGCCGCCGTCGGGCTTTAAGATCCGGGCTTCAACGATCGACCCACAGCACCAATTAGCGCAGCAAGCGCGTGACGTGGGCCAAACGCAGTTGTAGCCTTCGCACAAATGGAGCTTGTGGATGATGCGCCGTATGCTCAAGGAATGGCAGAGCCGATTCAAACCCCCGCGAAACGCAAAGCGGCCGCGCGGACAGTAACACCGGAAAAGGCGGAGACTCTCAAGCGGCTCCGCGCCAATGTGGGGCAACTGTCCACCACCACCATGCGCAAGCTCGAGAAATCACTGCCTTGGTACAGCCGGCTGAGCTCGGACGAACGCTCAGCCTTGGGCCTGGTTGCCCAAAACGGAATCGCGGCCTTCGTGACGTGGTACGAACGGCCGAGCTCGCCGTCCTGGATCCTGACGGACGTCTTCGGGAACGCTCCCACCGAGCTAACCCGCTCCATCAGCCTGCAAAAGGCCCTCCAGCTGATCCGGATCGTCGTCGAGGTGGTGGAGGACCAGGTCCCTGTGATCGCACCCGAAGCCGATCAACCCTCCTTGCGCGAAGCAGTCCTGCGTTATTCGAGGGAAGTGGCATTCGCCGCCGCGGATGTCTATGCCCGCGCCGCCGAGTCCCGCGGTTCCTGGGACACGAGGCTCGAAGCCCTGATTGTGGACGCCATCCTCCGTGGCGAGAATACCGATGCCCTTCGTTCCCGCATCGCGGCCCTCGGCTGGAAGGCCCAGGAGCGATTCACGGTGATGGTGGGAAACTCGCCGTCGGAACCAAGCGCAAGCTATGTGAGCGAGTTGCGCCGGACCGCCGGACGCTATTCGGAAGACGCCCTGGTTGGAATCCAGGGCGACCGCCTGATCCTGATTCTGGGTGGTGTGCAAGACCGCGACACCGCGTATCTGAAACTCAGCGAACTTTTCGCCCCGGGCGCGGTGGTCTACGGACCCGAGGCCAGTTCCCTGTTGGAGGCAAGCAGCTCTGCCCAGGCAGCCTTTGCAGGGCTCACCGCGGCCAAGGCCTGGCCTTCGGCTCCGCGACCGGTAGCCGCGGACGACCTCCTCCCGGAACGGGTGGTGTCAGGTGACGACGCCGCCCGCCGTTCCCTCATCAAGAACATTTACCGGCCGCTCCTAGCCGCTTCGAACGGCCTTGTCGAAACCCTCGGCACTTATCTGGAACTCGGCCATTCCCTCGAAGCGACTGCCCGCGAGCTGTTCGTCCACGCGAACACCGTGCGGTATCGTCTCAAGCGCGTCTGCGACGTCACAGGGTGGGACCCGCTCCTCCCTCGCGAGGCTTTCGTGCTTCAAACTGCGTTGGTTGTGGGCAGGCTTTCAGCCCAGCCAAAGGCGACGTCGGAGCGTCACGGTACCCGATCCGCGGGTTGAACCGTTGTAGACTTCCTACAAACTGACCCAGTGAGCTTGGTGTACGCAAACACCACTAGTTCACGCGGCAATTTGGAAAGCTGGTTACGTGCTTGCAATCGTCTGCCCTGGACAGGGCTCCCAGACCCCTGGATTTTTGGCCCCTTGGCTGGAGCTCCCTTCCGTAGAAGGCCATTTGGCCTCCCTGAGCGAAATCGCAGGCATCGACCTCAAGGCCCACGGCACCACCTCCGATGAAGAAACCATCAAGGACACCGCCGTCGCGCAGCCCTTGATCGTCGCCGCAGGGCTCGTGGCAGCGAAATCGCTGTTCGACGTCGAACTCAGTACCCTTCCGATCGTCCTTGCCGGCCACTCGGTCGGGGAGATCACGGCGTCGGCGCTTGCGGGTGTCCTGAGCGAGGCCGAAGCCATGACGTTTGTGCGCGAGCGTGCCAACAACATGGCCGCTGCCGCCGCGGTCACCCCCACCGGCATGAGTGCCGTCGTCGGAGGCGATCCGGCCGAGGTGCTGTCCGCTATTGAGGCGGCCGGCGCAACTCCCGCGAACGTCAATGGAGCGGGCCAGACCGTTGCGGCAGGCACGTTCGAACAGCTCCAGGCACTTGCCGACAACCCTCCGGCCAAAGCCAGGGTCATCCCGCTGAAGGTTGCCGGTGCGTTCCACACATCCCACATGGCTCCGGCCGTGAGCGCGCTTGAAGCACTGCGGCCGTCCCTCAAGCCGCAGGCTCCCACGGTTCCCCTGCTCTCGAACTTCGACGGCCAGGAGGTCACGGACGGCGGCGCCGCCGTCGAAAGCCTGATCGCCCAGGTTTCGCGCCCGGTGCGCTGGGACCTGTGCATGGAGAACCTGGTCCAGCGCGGAGTCACCGGACTCATCGAGCTGGCGCCTGCCGGCACCCTGGCCGGCCTCGCCAAGCGCGGCATGCCAGGCGTAAAAACCGTAGCCGTCAAGACCCCGGATGATTTGTCCGCCGCACTTGCACTCTTCGCGGAATTGGAGGGAGACGCATGAGCACCCCCGTACTCAAGCAGGCATCGAGGAACGAATACTCACGCGTTGTCGGCCTCGGGGCATACCGCCCGGACATCATCGTTACCAACGACGACGTCTGCCAGTGGATCGATTCGTCGGACGAATGGATCCGCCAACGCACGGGTATCGTGACCCGCCACCGCGCCGCAGCCAATGTCAGCGTCATCGACATGGCCGAGGGAGCTGCCCGCGAGGCGCTCAAGCAGGCCGGCATTGAGGCTTCCCAGCTGGGCGCCGTCATCGTCTCCACCGTCACGCACCCGTATGCCACGCCGTCCGCGGCTGCCGCCCTCACCGACCGTTTGGGCGCCACCCCGGCACCGGCCTTCGACATCTCCGCGGCATGCGCAGGCTACTGCTACGGCATTGCCCAGGGCGATGCCTTGGTCCGATCGGGCGCGGCTGAATACGTCCTGGTGGTCGGAGCCGAGAAGCTCTCCGACGTCATCGACAACCATGAGCGAACCATTTCCTTCCTTCTTGGCGATGGTGCCGGCGCCGTGGTCATCGGCCCGTCCGATACACCCGGCATTGCCCCGTCTGTCTGGGGGTCCGATGGCAGCAAGTGGAACGCGATCGGCATGACGCATTCCCTCGACGAAGTCCGCAGCCTGGGCGAGTCTGCCCGCCATTCGGACGAATCCGACGATCAGGCCATTATTTCCGCAGCGCAGGATGTCTGGCCGACCCTCCGCCAGGACGGCCAGACGGTCTTCCGTTGGGCCGTTTGGGAAATGGCGAAGGTTGCCCAGCAAGCCCTCGACGCCGCAGGAATCGAAGCCTCGGATCTGGCAGCGTTTGTCCCACACCAGGCGAACATGCGGATCATTGATGAAATGGTCAAGAAGCTCAAACTTCCCGAGACCGTGGTGGTTGCCCGGGACATCGTTGATGCGGGAAACACTTCTGCCGCCTCCATTCCGCTGGCCACGCACCGACTCCTCAAGGAAAACCCTGCGCTCAGCGGTGGCCTTGCCTTGCAGATCGGCTTCGGTGCCGGTCTTGTGTTTGGTGCCCAGGTAATCGTTCTTCCGTAGTTTCGGACCACGCCTGCCTTCCAATTGAATAGTGCTTTGAAACCCAAGCCGTAACCGCGGTTTGCCCCCATTTCCGGCAATAGCCGGCACAACAAGAAAAGGAGCCAACAATGGCTAGCAACGAAGAAATCCTGGCCGGCCTGGCTGAAATCGTGAACGAAGAGACCGGCCTCGCCACCGAAGCCGTGGAGCTGGACAAGTCCTTCACCGAGGACCTGGACATCGACTCCATCTCCATGATGACCATCGTCGTCAACGCTGAAGAGAAGTTCGGCGTGCGCATCCCGGACGAAGAGGTCAAGAACCTCAAGACCGTCGGCGACGCCGTCAACTTCATCTCGAACGCACAGGTCTAGCCTGGCCTCAACTGTGCCGGACTTCGGGTGCGCCCTGTTGCATCCGAAGCCCGGCACAGCTGCTATACCTCCCAAAGTTTTTTCCTGCCTCCCCAGTGAGAACAGCACGTGGGTTGGCTGATCCGACAGAGAGTGATCTCATGGCACGCAAAGTAGTCATAACCGGTCTGGGCGCCACAACGCCCATCGGCGGCGACGTCCCCACGATGTGGAAGAACGCGCTCAAAGGGGTCTCAGGTGCCCACACGCTCGAGGACGAGTGGGTTGCCAAGTATGACCTTCCGGTCCACTTTGCCGCCCGGTGCTCGACGCCGGCCCTCGAGGTTCTGAGCCGCGTTGAAGCCAAGCGCATGGACCCGTCCACGCAATTCGGTGTCATCGCAGCCCGCGAGGCCTGGGCGGATTCCGGTATCACCGAAATCGACCACGACCGCCTTGCCGTGGCTTTCGCCACGGGCATCGGTGGCGTCTGGACGCTCCTGGACGCTTGGGACACACTGAGGGAAAAGGGCCCCCGCCGGGTTCTTCCCATGACGGTCCCGATGCTCATGCCGAACGGAGTCGCTGCTGCGGTCAGCCTTGACCTCGGCGCCCGCGCCGGTGCACACACCCCGGTTTCTGCTTGCGCTTCCGGCACCGAAGCGATGCACCTCGGCCTGGACCTCATCCGCTCGGGCAAGGCCGACGTCGTCGTGTGCGGTGGTGCCGAAGCCGCCATCCACCCGATGCCCCTCGCCGCGTTTTCCTCGATGCAGGCCCTCTCCCGCCGCAATGACGATCCCGAGCACGCTTCGCGGCCGTATGACCGCGACCGCGACGGCTTCGTCATGGGTGAAGGCGCCGGCGCCCTGGTTCTGGAAGCCGAAGAGCACGCGATCGCACGCGGTGCGCGCATCTACGCTGAGCTCGCCGGTACTTCGGTCACAGCCGACGCCTACCACATCACGGCACCAGACCCGGAAGGCCTGGGCGCTACCCGCGCTTTGAAGGCTGCCATGTTCGATGGCCGCATCCAGGCCGAGGACGTCGTGCACGTCAACGCCCACGCCACTTCGACGCCTGTCGGTGACAAGCCCGAGTACACGGCGCTCCGTGCCGCACTGGGCGCCCACGTCGACAATGTGGCAGTCTCTGCCACTAAGTCGCAGATGGGCCACCTGTTGGGCGCTTCAGGGGCCGTAGAAGCAGTGCTGACTGTTCTTGCCGTCTACGAACGCCAGGCTCCGTTGACCATCAACCTTGAGAACCAGGATCCGGAGATCCCGCTCGACGTCGTCACTTCGGCACGCACTTTGCCCGCCGGCGACATCGTCGCTTTGAGCAACTCCTTCGGTTTCGGCGGCCACAACGCCGTCATCGCCATCCGCAACGTCTGACAGTCGCCGGAGCTTCGACGAACAAAGCAAGGCACAAGAGGAGGGCCCCACCGTGGTGGGGCCCTCCTCTTTGCTATGGAAAACAGTCTCGGTACTTTGTTCCCTGCCCGAGATGGTGTTGCCTAACCGACCTGGTGGAGCCAGCGCACAGGGGCGCCTTCAGCGGCGTGGCGGAACGGCTCAAGCTCTTCGTCCCAGGCTTCACCGAGCGCCAAGGAAAGTTCGTGGTAGACGGCGGCAGGATCTCCCGCCCCCGACTCGTAGGCGTAGCGGATCCGATCCTCAGTCACCATGATGTTGCCGTGGACATCCGTGACGGCATGGAAAATGCCCAGCTCCGGAGTGTGCGACCAACGCGCGCCGTCCACGCCCTGGCTCGGCTCCTCGGTCACTTCGTAACGAAGGTGCGCCCACCCACGCAGAGCCGAAGCCAGCTGGGCACCCGTTCCAGGGACTCCCGCCCAGGAGAGCTCGGCGCGGAACATTCCGGGCGCGGCAGGTTGAGGGGTCCACTCAAGATCGGTCCGCTTGTCAACGACCGATCCGATGGCCCACTCAACGTGAGGGCACAACGCGGTAGGGGCCGAATGCACAAACAGGACACCGCGGGTTATTGCAACAGACATTCCATCCTCCATAGCTGTAGGTACGTCTTCCCCAACGACCTCTGCCTGGATGAAAATTTGTTGCGCGGGTTCCGCGCCGTTCCGGTTTCCCTACCTATCTATGATTTTGTCCGCAGCGGAAGAACATTCAAGTTTAGGTTGAAAGTTCCCCCACAGTGCTTTCATTTTGCCGTACCGACTGGAATTACGCCAGTGCGATTCCCGGACGGGCGGATTTCCTCCCTCGGGACTCTTCGAAGTGTTGCACGGTTTCCAGGTCTTCATGCGCGCGGGTGGGCTTGTTGATAGCTCTTGCGAAGCCGGTCCACCGACACATGGGTGTAGATCTGGGTTGTTGCGAGGCTGCTGTGTCCCAGAATTTCCTGCACAGCACGCAGGTCCGCCCCGCCGTCGAGCAAATGGGTGGCGGCAGTGTGGCGCAGGGCGTGGGGTCCGGTTGCCGCGGTATCCCCCAAGGCGGCCAGGAGGTCGTTGACCACGCTGCGGGCCTGGCGCTGATCGATGCGGTTGCCCCTAGAACTGAGAAAGAGTGCCGGTCCGCTACGCTCGGTTGCGAGCCGCGGACGGCCGCGACGGAGCCAGTCGTCGACGGCGAGGGCGGCCGGGACCCCATAGGGCACCGTCCGTTCTTTGTTGCCCTTGCCGAGCACTCGAAGAGTACGGCGCTCCGTATCGAGATCATCGATGTCCAGGCCGGCGAGCTCGCCGACGCGGATCCCCGTGGCGTACAGCAGTTCGACGACGGCGCGGTTTCTCAACGGCATCGGAGAGCCGTCTGCGGCTGCCTCTGACAGGTTTTCGAAGATCCTGGAGACCTGCTGCTGGTGTAGGACTCCGGGGAGCGTGTGGTCCCGTTTGGGGGCCTGGAGGCGAATAGCCGGGTCCGAGGCGATGAGTTCTTCCCGCAGGGCCCAGGAGGTGAATGCGCGGGCCGTCGCGGCGTGCCGGGCGAGGGTTGACCTGGAGCGGCCGGATTCACTTTGTGCCCCCAGCCAACGCCGGAGGGTGCCGAGTTCCAGATCTGCGAGCTGCCCTACGCCCTCCGCCACAGCGAAGCGCAACAGGCTCTCGACGTCTGCGATGTACGCCCTCACTGTGTGGGCGGACCTGGCCCGTTCGCTTTCGAGGTACCGCCGGAAGTCCTGAACGGACCCGGCGAGCGCTTCGGGGAGCGGTTTCTCTTGCACCCTTCCACTGTGCCAGCCGCGAGGCCCGGAGGCCGACATCGCCACGGACGAGCCGCTTCCTCGAAGCCTCCTTCGAGTCGATCTACCAGCGGCAGCCGCAGTTCCAGGCTCGCCGTGCGCCTTGTCCGATTCCCGTCGGATGCGGTCGGACTTGACAGCCATCTTGCAGACCGGCAGGATGACCACAAACCTTAATGATAATCGTTCGCATTTATGCGAATCGAGTCCACCGGCCGCGAACGCAAGGAACAGGAAGCGAGGTAGCGGGATGCACAAGGCACCGTCGCCCGGCCCTGACCCGCATGCCCGCATCGCCGGCACAGGGGGCAGGCCTGCGCGGGGGCTTTCGTCTGACAGGTTGAGGCATCTGCATTCCCGGGACCATCTCGCGCCGCACGGCGCACTGCGCTGCGGCTGCGGTCCCGAGGCCCTCGAACCCGAGCACCTGATCGGCAGCCTTACCGTCGCCGAAGATCAATGGGTCCCGCACGGCTGCCAGCACGTGGGGTTCGTCCGCACCCGGTTCATCTACTCCGACCGAATGCAGCGCACGTTCCGTTAGTCGCGCCACGCTGCCCCGGCGTCGGCAGCAACAGCCACAGCAAGTTCGCTCCCGGAACGTATACGGCGCCCTGCAACCCGTGCGATCGCTTGCCTCGGCGCGATCAGAGTCGGCTTGCCATTCTCCGTGGCTGCGTGCGCCGCCACGGCTACAGGTCATATTCACCCAGCAATGAAAGAGATTCTCAACCATGTCTACGATCACCCCGGACATCGCTCCGGACCAGCACCCGCGAGCCGCCACACGGACGCTCGCGGGAACCTTCCTCACACTTGTCGCAACCCTGGCGCTCGTGCTCGGCTTCAGCACCCCGTCGTTCGCCGCAACGGGCGCGCAGACCGGCGAATGGGACATCGTCGCGGCCTCGCAGGGCAAGTCCCCTGCATTACAGAGCTACAACCACGATTCCACCCCGTCTGCTTGGGATGTCGTAGCGCCGACGACTGCCTCGTTCGCAGTCGGCAACGGCAAGGTCATCGACGGCAACGACCTCACAGCGACTACCCCGGTGAAGGGCGGCGGCATCCGTTTCGAGAACACCGCGGCCACGGCGAAGACGGCAACGTTTACTTTCACCGTTCCGGCAAACGTGGGACTGAAGATTCAGACCCTGGGCGGCGGTACGGTTGTGAACACTCCCGCCACCAGCGCTGCGCGGACCGTGTCCTGGACCACGCCGACCGTGGCCTCTGGTGTCTCGTTCCATGAGCACTTCACCTGGACCTTCTCGGGCAGCGGTACCGCGACCGCAGCGAACATCGGCGTGAAGGTGGGCTTCGCATCCCCCGGTTCGGCGATCGATTCCAGCACCTCAGCCGCCTACCGGTTCACCTTCTGATCCGCAACCCGGTTGCCGAGGCACCAGATCAGGTGCCCCGGCAGCGGGCTGCTTGTCGCACTCCACCTTGAAAGCAGTCATGACTCCTCGCCTTACCGCTCGGACGCCGCTCGTGTTCGTGCTTGTCGCCGTCCTGCTCACCGGCCCGCTCAATGCCGCATCCCCGGCAGCCGCCGAGGAACCGACCGGGGTCGAGCTCTCCGGGTCGACGATTCCCATCGTCGTCGGGAACGCCTCAGATGTCGTGCTCGCCGCTGTGCGGGATCAGCGGCTCCTCGACCCTGCCATGACCGTGTTCAACGCCACCGCAAGGCAGGAGGCAGTGACAGCTCCGGCTCTCAATGGCTCCGCACTTCCCGAGGACGTCGCGCTCAGCGACGTGCAGCTGCGTTATGAGGTGCCGACGGCCCCGAACGGCGCCACGATGACCCTTCAGACGCTCGGCATCGGTGCCGCGCGTGCGAACTGGGAGGCCGGCGTCCCGCTCCCGCTGAACACAGAAACTCCGCCCAGGCTCGCATTCACCTTCGACACTCCCGGCAATTACACGGTCAAGGTCACCGCGACAATGACCATCACGACTGTCCCCCGCCGCGCGGAGGCGACGGCGCCCGAGCCGCCGGAAAGCGTCCCTGGCAATGCTTCAACCCCGGTGAGGCTGGAGACGGTCTACACCGTCGACGTCGGAGAACCCGTGTCGGAACCTTCGGAGACGAAACCGAGCCGACCCGAGGTGGCGGCTGCGGCGAGCGGCGACCGTGAAACGAGGACAGCTCCAGGTGGTGGCGAGGGCACGTCTGATACCGGCACAGGACAACCTGCAGCTCGCGCGACGACCACGGGGGCAGCGGACCCGACCGCCGTCTCCGCCGGAGAGGTCCGGGTGATGACCTCCTTGCGGAACGGCGAGCTAGTACAGGAGCTTGTCGATTTCACGAGCGACCCAAACGGTAAGCCACTCGACCCGGCGAACACTATGTTCACAGTGCAGGCATCCGAGGCATGGCCAGGCGCTAATCCCGACGAAAACCCCGACTTGTGGGGGAAGATCGCCCCCGACCACGGACAGGTATGGCGGAGCCGATCGAGCGGGATCGGTGCAAACGGGCTCGCGCTGATCCTGGATTCGAGCAGAGTCCACATGGGAGAGGTCAACGGCGACCCGGGCCTCTCCGACGAAGGGGGCGTCTACACGCGCCTCGGCTCGATCACCGGCCCTGGCACCGGGGCTCTGCTCTGGGCCGGTTACTACGACGGCGGCACAAGCTTCAAGACCGGTGTCCAATCGCCCTGGACCCCCACTGGACCTGCGGGCATGTCCGGGCTCGTCTCCCCCGAACAGCCCTTCGCGGCCGCGTTCACCGCCCCTGGACGCTACTGCATGACATTGGAGACCTTCACCCAGCGCGCAGGCGCCGGCACGGTACTCAACAATGATGTGACGCTCACCCTAGCGGTCGGTGACATCGATCCGGCAACTGTCGAGCAATGTGTGCAGCCCGATCCAATCCAATCCCAGGCCCCCTCACCTGTACGTTCCGAGGCGAGCGGGGTGAAGGTCATCGACTCCGGGGTTGCGCTGCTGGGCTCAACGCTCGCCGGCCGAGCCCTGTCCCTTGACGTGGTCACCACGGATCGGGGCCGCACCATCTCCTACGACCCGTCACAAGTGGTGTTCTCGTTGCCGAACCGCGATAGCCGCTGGCCGGGCACCGGGTTCGGCAATACCACTCAGCAGAACTGGGAACGGATGGTTCCCTCAGGTTCCCGGCCCTGGCGCACGACCGGCCAGTATCCGAGCGCCGATACAGCATCGAGCAGCATCGACGAGCGAGCGAATGGGCTGGCTCTCGACCTGGAAGCCCGTTTCATCGACACCGGCGCACTGGATGCGGGCACGAGCGCCGTGACGTACCAGTTCGATGGAGTGACGACGACCAGCGCGTCGGGCTACTTTACGACGTACCGTGTGGACGAGCTTGAGGGCGGAGTCTCCTACGACGCGAACGTGGCGTTCTGGGACAGCCGCGTTGGCGGGGACCGGACGGATCAGAGGACGCGCTCTTCCGATGGCTCGTTCTACACGCTGAGCAAGGAGATCGCGGCCGGCAGCGCGACGCCGGCTCTCGGTACGGTGTTTTCCGAGGCGGGTGTGTACTGCGTGAGCCTGCGCACGAGCGCGACGCTCGCGGACGGCACCCCGGTGGAGGACAAGGCGACCTTCACCTTCGCAGTGGGCGTGAACGCCGCGACCGTGGTGCCGTGCTCGCAGCAGAGCGGGGCGCCCGGAGGCGGTGGCGGGCCGGAGGAACCCGGTCAGCTCGACACGAGCGTGACCTGGATGCAGAAAGGGCATGTCGATCTCGCGGTCGAGGAAGCCAAGGATGGTCAGCTGAGGTTTACGACCGGTGATCCGGGCACGGTGGGGATGCACGGGCTCAAGGACGCGGTGTGGGTCGCCCGGGGATCGTTCGCGACGTACAACGTGCGGGAACCAGATGGGGTCGATGATCGCACGTTCATCGGCCCGGTCGGTTCCACCTATCACGGGTTCAGCCAGACCGGTGAATCTCAGGGGCGCACGCTCTGGCCGGGCATCAGCATGATGCGTCTCCCCTGGGGGTTGGACCGGCACGCGGCGTGGACGTTGCGAAAGGCGACGGGCCCCGGCGATGTCTTTGTCTGGACGGCCAACACCACCTACCTCGACTCGAAAGCGCAGACCTCGACGAGCTTCCCGCTCGGACAGTCGCACGTGCACCAGAACTGGGCGTTCACGCAGCCGGGCGTGTATTGCCTTGCAGTGGATGTGCGAATGCGCCCCCCAGCGGACAAAGAACAAGACCGCACCGGCTCGTCGTTGCTGACTGTGGCGGTGGGCGATGTCGATCTGAGCACAGTGCAGCCCTGCGGGCGAACGCAGGAGATCCCCACCGAGCCGGCTCCCGCCCCGGTGTTACCGTCGGAGGAGAGGGCGGTCTTCGGTGTGGGCGAGAAGACGCGCGAACTCGAACTGACCCGGGTGAACGGAAAACCCGATGTCGTCGCATCGGTTTCCGACCGACTGGGCACGGCCAAACGCTACCTGAACCCGGAGAAGGTCATCTTCGCCACCACGAAATACGCAGGCCGCTGGGAGCTCCCGGCCCTGAGATGGTCGACTTTCCTGCACGGGGCTGGCGGATCTGACGTGGATCTAACGCTCGGCAGGGTCTCCGGCCCTGGCGACTACTTCATGCGGGGCCGTGCGCTCAACGACCTGGTCACCCAGTTCGACACCCGAACCGGGCAGGAGAAGATCCGCGACACAGCCTGGCCTGGATACCTCTTCAACTCGATTCACGACTTCACCGCGGAAGGCGTGTACTGCATCCCCTTCACGTGGTCGGGCACGGACACAAGCGGGACGACGTTCTCGACCACGAAGACTCTGACCTTTGCGGCGGGGGTCGACCCTGCGGGAGTGAAGCCCTGCGCCGAGGGCGGGAACAGCACTGAGCCGGGCGGTGGTGGCAGCACGGACCCTGTATGGGACGTACCGAACCACTCGAAGGCCGACTCCGGTGCGACCATCATCGCCACCGGCCACGTCGACGTCGCCTCGCAGCTTGCCTCCGGTGCGTTGACCACGACCGTCAAGGACAGTACCGACGCATCGAGGCCGGTCGCGTACCGTCAACCATCGGAAACGGTGCTGCAGGTGCGCCCGCAAGCGGAGGCCAAGGTCCCCGCGGCCGAGGCGTACCGGTTCCTCGGCGCAGCAGGGTCGAAAGTGTGGATGCTGCCCGAGACCGAACAGGAAGGTGTCCTCTGGCCCGGCTGGTCGACCGAGGGGCTGCGCGGCGACGAGACGAAGACTGGCGTGAGGTGGACGCTGAACCGGATGGATGGCCCGGGCGAGTTCGCCCTGTACCAGACACCCTTCACAGGCCCTGAGGTGCTGTTCAATACCCGCGACGGCATCACCGGCGCGGACAGCTTCGAGATCCCGAAGAACACGCACGCGCACGGATCATGGGCATTCAGCGCCGAGGGCGTGTACTGCCTGGCGTTCGAACGGTCGACGACCCTCGCCGACGGCGCGAACGCGGCGGACTCCTTCACGCTCGCGGTCGCAGTCGGCCAAGTCGACGTTCGCTCCATCGACCCTTCGAAGTGCTTCACCGACCCCGGCGGGAAGCCGTCCGAGGACGACACCACCCCGATCCCCGTAGGCGATCTGCACGACGGAAACACCGGCGGGGTGCAGGTGCTCGGTGGCGATGCCGGGTTCGAGGCCGGTCAGTTGGTCAACTTGCAGATCGGCACGGACCGCGCCGGATCATGGGTGTCCGTGTGGCTGGATGACGCGTCCTGGCTGGGTTGGGCGCAGCTCGGCTCCTCCGGTGCGCTCACTGTGCGAATCCCTGCGGGCGCGAAACCCGGCGCGCACACGCTCGTCGTGAAGTCCATCGACGGGGCCTTGATTGGTTGGGATTCACTGGGCGTGGTCACAGGGGGCGGTCCCGGCGGCGGGAACCCCGGCAATGGGGAAGGCCCGACGCCTGACGGCGCGTGGAACGTGCCGAACGGGGCGATGAACAAGGCCGGCGCGACGGTGCTGAACAACGGGCACATCGATATCGCTTCCCTGATCGACGACGGCGGCAGCCTCACGACGAAGATCAAGGACACGACGAATTCGGTGGCCCCGGTATGGCGAGATCCTGCGAAGACGGTGCTGCAGTTGCTGCCCGCCTCGCGCACGGTCGTGCCGTCGGGGGGCCAGTGGTCATTCCTCGGCAAGACGGGCGCCTCCTTCTACCAGATAGCGCAAGTACAACAGCCAGGTCTTCTGTGGCCGGGTTGGTCGACCGAGTCGATACCGCAGGACGCGACGACGGGCGGCGTGAAATGGACGCTGAAGGATGTCTCCGGTCCGGGCGAGTTCGCCCTGTACGAGACCGGGTCATTTGGTGACCCGCGACTGCTGTTCAACACGCGCGACGGCATCAGCGGCAGCGATTCGTTCACGATCCCGAAGAACGTACACGCGCACGGCTCCTGGGGTTTCAGCGCGCCGGGCAACTACTGCCTCGCGATGCAGCGCACCGCCCAGCTTGCCTCCGGGAAGACTTCTTCGGACTCATTCGTGCTCGCCGTCGCGGTCGGCACGGTCGATGTGATGTCGGTCGATCCGGGGAACTGCGGCAAAACCGTGAACACTACCCCGCTCGTGGACACCCCGCCGCCGGGCGACATGGACGGGGGCGGCAGCTCGACACCGGCGAAGCAGACCCTCCCGGCATCGCCGTGCGTGGCAGGGGCGACGGTCTTCTCGGCGGGGCACATCGACTATGCCTCCCGCATTGTGGGCGGCAAGCTCGAATCCCTCATCGGGGAGGACACCTCCGGCGCGAAGGTCTACAGGGAACCGGGCGGGGTCATCTTGTGGCTCAAGCCCTCCAGCCGTGTCACCCTGCCTGGCGGGTACGGGCAGATCGGGGCTTCCGGAGCACCGGCGTGGCAGGTGCCGCAGACGCAGAACATGGATCTGATTTGGCTGGGCTGGAACACCGAGGCCCTGAACGCCGGTAACTCTCACGGCCCGGTCAGCTGGACTGTCAACCGGGTCGACGGGCCTGGTTCCGTCAAGGTGTATCTCTCCGGCGCGTTCGGAGGGGTGCAGCAGATGGTATTCAACAGCGGCGGCAGGTACCAGATCCCGCAGGGCGTGCACGGCCACGCGAATTGGGCGTTCAGTGCGGAGGGCATCTACCGGATCTCGATGACCCAGACGACCACTCTCGCGAACGGGCAGACCTCCTCCGACACCGAGACCCTGACCATCGCGGTCGGCAACGTCAACCCGGCGTCGGCGGCGACCGGCGGATCCGGCTGCGGCACGGTCTCGAATGCCATGCTGCTCTCAGATAACCAGGACGCGGCGAAGAAGGCCGCCGAGCAGGCAGCCGCCGCGGCCGCGATCGCAGCCCGCGACCAGCGGCCCGGCGAGGCCGTCCCCGGGCCGGGTTTCACCAACCCGTTCACCTCACTCGCGGACGGAGACCCGGTGCCGCTGCTCCTGTCGATCCTCGGCACACTGCTGCTGGCCGGCGCCGCGGGGGCCGGCACACTGTGGTGGCGCGGCCGGCGGCAGGGTATCGCATGACCGCCCGCGCCGACATGGTCGGCGTCGTCCGGCTGTTCGCGACCCTGGGCGCGGTGGCCGCCTGTCTGCTTGCCCTCGCCGGGTGCTCAGCGAAGCCGATGATCACTGCCAGGGACGAGCGATTGCATGTGGTCACGACGACCGGGATCCTGCGCGACTTGGTGCAGCATGTCGGCGGCGACCGGGTGGACGCAGTGTCCTTGATCCCCGACAACGCCGATCCACACTCCTACGAGCCGACGCTGAGGGATGCCCGCAACGTCGTTTACGCCGACGTCGCGTTCAGCAACTACGCGATGCTCGAGGAGCATTCGGTGATCAAGACCCTCGACGCGAACCTCCGGGCCGATGCAGTGAACGTGTCGCTTGCGGAGGAGGCGGTGAAGTACGCGGCCGAGATCATCCCGCTGGTCGAGGACGTCACCCTCGACACCGTCTGGCTCGGCCTCCGCGCCGAGGGCGCGGGCGCCCGGTACGGGGCGACGCGCGCCTCCGAGGTGCAGCTGTCGGCGACAGCCGCGACCGGGCCGGGGGCAATCTACGGGTACCTTACCGGCTCGTTCGGGAACACGGACATTTACTTCGACTCTTCGAACGGATTCGACGTGGCGACCGGGTACCGGAACGACACAATGAGCCTGCCCGCTGACGCGCACACCCACCTGTCGTGGGCGTTCACGAAGCCAGGCGTGTACACCCTCACCCTGCAGGCGAAGCTGCGCGTCGATGCCACGTCGAAACCGATCCCGCTAGGCTCGGCCACCTATACCTTCGCGGTCGGGGTGAACCCTGCCCGGGCCGCCGCCGAAGCGGGGATCAAGGACCCGGTGATCCTCAACCAGGGGCACGCCGACCTCGCCGCGAACCTCGATGCGGGCAAACTGGAGGTCCGATACGACCCAGGGGGCGGAGGGGAGCACTCGCAGCGCACGTACCCGGCGGACCGCGTGGTGGTCGACGTGCCCGCGAAGGGGCTGGAGCAGATCCCAGCGGGCCTCCAGTACCGCTTCCTCGGCCGCGCCGGGGACGAGATATACCAGCTGCCGCAGGCGGTGCTCGGCAAGCACGTGCACGGCGAGATCGACCCCCACCTCTGGCAGAACGTGCGCAATGGCATCGCCTATGTGCAGCTTATACGCGACACCCTCATCCGGGCCGACTCCGAAGGCGCGCGGGAGTACACCGCGAACGCGAACGCCTACGTGCACGAGCTCGAAACGACCGACGCCTACGTCCGCGACACTATTGCGCAGATCCCGGAGCAGGACCGGTACCTCGTGACCACGCACGACGCCTTCGGGTACCTCGCCCACGCCTACGGCCTCAACATCGCAGGCTTTGTCACCCCGAACCCAGCCGTCGAGCCGTCGCTGTCGGACCGACGCAAACTCACCGCGACCATCCGCTCTCTCGCTGTGCCGGCGGTGTTCCTGGAACCCAACCTCGCCGCCCGCTCATCGACCCTCGCCGACGTCGCAGCAGACCAAGGCATCCAGGTGTGCCCGATCTATGGCGACACCTTCTCCGACACTGTGACGAGCTACACGCAGATGATGCGGTTCAACGCAGACTCGCTGCGCGACTGCCTCACGCACTGACCGCGACGACAGGAAGACCAGATGATGATTCTCTCCGCCACTGCCCCACCCGCGAGACTCCGCCGCTTCGCCGTCGTCGTGCTCGCCGCCGTGCTCACACTGTTCGCGGCGCCGGCTGCGGCGTTCGCCGAGGACGACCGGAACCTGGACCAGAGCCTCCCAAAGAGTATGCCGATCATGCACGGCCAGCGCGTGCTCACGAAAGGGCACGTCGACCTGGGGCCGCGGATCGTGGACGGCAGGTGGCAGCTCCTCATCCACGACGACGTCGCGAAAGCCGACGCGAACGCCCAGAGCGTGTGGCGCTATCCCGGCGAGACCGTGTTCCAGATCCCCGACAAGGGGCAGCTGACCGCCCCCGACGACCCCGCCTACCGGTTTCTAGACGCCGAGCCGGGAAACGCGGTGTGGGTGTCACCGCAAACCCAGAACCCCGACGTCGTCTGGGTCGGCTGGAACACGCAGGACCCGGACGTGATGGCCGCGATCGACCGGGGTGTGACGCTCAACCTGAAGAAAGTACAGGGGCCCGGCACGATGACCGTGTTCCTGCAATCCGGCAGCTTCGGCGAACCCCAGCTGCTATGGGACTCACGGGTCACCGAGCCGCAACCGCTCTGGGTCGACGTGAATACCCACACTCACGCGAACTGGGCGTTCACGAAACCCGGGATCTACCTCGCGCAACTCGAGGCCACCGCCAACCTCATCGACGGCAGCACCGTCGCCGACACCCAGGTAATCCGCTTCGCCGTCGGCACCGGCACTTCCACCGGCGACGCCCTCGCCGCGAAATGGGACGGGAAGTCCGCCGCGGACACGCAGCAGAAGGACGCCAAAACCGACCAGGCCACGCCTGGCGGGCAGGCACCGGGGACAGGCCCACTGGTGCCGATCCTCGTCGCCGCGATCATCGTCGTCGCTGCCGCCCTGATCGCCGGTTTCACCGCCGCAATCCTGCGCGGCAACCGCACCAAACGGCGAATCCTTGCCGCCCGGCACGGCGGCGCCGCTGACACCGACGCACATCCTTCAGCCGAAGCCGAAGCTGCCACCGGTGGTGAGGACCGGTGACCGGGGCGGACACCGCGCTCCGGGTCGAGCATGTCGCCGTCGACCTCGGCGGACGTCGCGTGCTGTGCGAGGTGGATCTGACGGCCGAGCGGGGCGAGCTGCTCGCGCTGATCGGGCCGAACGGGGCGGGGAAGACCACCCTGCTGCGCACGATCCTCGGGCTGCAGCGCACCGTGACGGGCCGGGTCCTCGTCGACGGCCGCCCGGCCCGACCTGGTCGCGCCGCGATCGGCTATGTGCCGCAGCGCCACGAGTTCGCGTGGGACTTCCCGATCAGCGTCGCGAACGTCGTCGCCACCGGCCTCACCGGCATGCTCGGATTCTTCCGCCGCCCGTCCGCAGCGTCGTGGGAGGCCGTCGCAGATGCTCTTGACCGGGTGCGGATGACCCACCTCGCCGACCGCCCCATCGGCCAGCTCTCCGGCGGGCAGCGACAACGCGTGCTCGTCGCCCGGGCCCTTGCCTTGCGCCCCACGGCGTTGCTGCTCGACGAACCCTTCACAGGCCTCGACATGCCCACCAAGGAGCTGCTCGGATCCCTGTTCGCCGAGCTCGCCCACGAGGGCCGCACCGTGCTGATGACTACCCACGACCTGCTCGGCGCGATCGACGGCGCCGACAGGATCGCGCTGCTCAACCGCACCGTCATCGCAACCGGTGCCCCCGCCCAACTCGTCGCCGACCCCGCCCTATGGGCGACTACGTTCGGCGTCGGCGAGGACTCGGCACTCATCCGCATGCTGCGGGCGGCCGCATGAACCCCGTTGACTTCCTCACAGACCTGTTCAACCCCGACCTCGCGTTCCTACCCAAGGCGCTTGCGGTCGCCGTCATGTCATCGGTCGTGTGCGGCGTCGTTGGCTCCTACGTCGTGTTGCGCGGCATGGCCTTCATCGGCGACGCCGTCGCGCACGCTGTGTTCCCCGGCCTCGCCGTCGCGTTCGTCGTCTCCGGCAACCTCGTGCTCGGCGGCACCCTCGCCGGGGTCCTTACCGCAATCCTCGTGGCCGTGTTCTCGCAGAACCGGCGCCTGAAAGAAGACTCCATCATCGGGATCTTCTTTGTCGCCGCGTTCGCGCTCGGCATCGTCATCATCTCCCGCGCCCCCGGCTACGCCGGATCCCTGCAGCAGTTCCTCTTCGGATCCATCACCGGCATCCCCGACAGCGACCTCTACATCGTCGGCGGTACCGGCGCGACGGTACTGCTGGCGGTGTTCCTGTTGAACAAAGAATTCGTCACCGTCTCCCTCGACCGGGAATCGGCACGTGCGCTCGGCCTCCCGGTGTTCTGGCTCGACCTCGCGCTTTACGTGCTCGTCACCCTCGCGGTCGTCATCAGCGTGCAGACCATCGGCAACATCCTTGTGCTCGCCCTGCTCGTCACCCCTGCAGCAACCGCACGGCTGCTCACCGACCGACTCGGGATCATGATGCTCTTCGCCCCTTTCATCGGCGGGCTATCCGCCCTCGTCGGCCTGTACATCTCATGGTCCTGGGATTTCCCGACCGGCGCCACCATCGTGCTCGTGCTCACCACCGTGTTCCTCGCCGCGTGGCTGCTCGCCCCTCGACAAGGTGCCCTCGCACGACTCGTCGCCCGCCGTCGCTCCGTCCCTCAAGGGGGGCCGGAACCTGTCGTTACCCATCAGACGCGGCCTGCCCCTGAGGCCGGCACCGAGGCCGGGGAGACCATGGCAGCAGGTGCCCATCCCGGCCATCTTCACCTCTGACCGATGGACCTGTAAATCCGGTAGTACTGCCACAGGAGCAACCCCTGCCAGACCGCGAAAAGAACCCAAAGCCATACCGGGCCAGGGCCGCCTTGGACGAACAAGACGGCTCCCACGATCAGAAAGAGACCGATTTGCTGTCCAATCACGAACCTCGCGGGCTGCGCCCTTGACTTCATCATCTCCACATCATCCCTTCTCAAGAGTGATTGGCCTTGAGGAGCAACTATCCACAGCTTTTGCTAAACAACAGAAGGACGATCCCCCGTCGTCCCTACCGACGGTACGCCACCCTCAAGTCAACTGATAGTCGCCTATCTAAAAATCACCCTTGCTTCCCCGACCTCTTCCACGCGCCGCTCACTGACACCGCCAAGCCCAACAGGCCTAGGCGTCCAAGACCTGCCCTGACGGACTCGGTGCTGAGTCCTGCGACGACCGCGAGCTTCTCCACCGAGCTCGTCGAACGGACGGGCAAGGCGTCGAGCAGGATCAGGTCCTCGAGGGTGAGTCCGTCGTGGTCTGAGGCAGCCGTTTCCTTTTCCCCGACGAGCGCTTCACCGCTCGACCCCGCCAGTTCAGCGATTTCGCCGACGTCCGTGACGCAGACGGCCCCGCCATCCCTGAGAAGCCGATGGCAGCCTGCAGAGTTGGCACTGTGAATAGACCCCGGGACCGCGGCGACCGCCCTGCCAATGGATTCAGCATGATGGGCCGTATTCAGGGCACCCGAACGCCACCGCGCTTCGATCACCACTGTCACGGCTGCCAAGGCGGCGATAATCCTGTTCCGCTGAAGGAAGCGGTAACGGGTGGGCGCCGAGCCCGGCGGAACCTCGGCGATGACCGCACCTTGGTTTGCCACGGCACGCAACAGATCCTCATTTCCGGACGGATAGTATCGGTCAATTCCCCCTGCCATCACGGCGATGGTCGGCATGTCGTTTGTGCCCCCGGCCAGGGCTCCGCGGTGTGCATGGGCGTCGATCCCGTAGGCCCCTCCGGACACGACCGTGCAGCCACGCTGACCCAGCCCATAGGCGAAATCCCCCGTGACGGAGGCCCCGTAGCTTGTGCTGTCCCGTGAGCCGACAAGGGCCACTACCCGGCGTACGGGTGGGAACTCCAATTCGTGTCCCCGCCACCACAAGCACAATGGTTCATGAAGGCCAAGGTCTGCCAACTGCGTGGGCCACAGCGGGTCGCCAGGGATGATCATGCGGCCACCTAGGCGTTGCATGGTGGCAAGGTCCCGTTCCGGGGCAAGGTCCGGGATCCGTGGCGCCCACCGGCGCAACGCAGCAGCCAATCCGGCCCCGGCGGAAGATACCCCGCTGTCCACCAACAAGGAAGCCACTTCCTGCTCAAGCCCGGGTCCGGGAGGGAGCTCGCCGATCGCTATTCTGAGGCCGTCAACGGCCCCGGAAGCCTGGACCAGCGCGAGTCCGGCCGCATCTTGCGGTTCCATCAGCCGTGATAGCGCTGCCCGGGCGAGTCGCTCCCTGCTCCGGTCCGGAGCGTCCGAGGTGAGCCGCTGGCCGTGTTCAGTCATGGCGTGTCCTTTCATGCGGCCGCAACCGCCTGCCGCAAGCCGAGGGCCTGTCCGATATCGTCGCTGTGGGGTCGGTCCCTGTGGCCCAGATCCGCGAGGGTCCATGCGAGGCGCAGGACGCGGTCGTAGCCTCTGGCCGTGAGGATTCCGCGCTCGAGGGAAGTGTCCAGAATCTTCGTGGTCGCTGAGGGGAGGCGCAGTTCGCCGCGAAGTACGCGCCCGGGAACCTGCGAGTTGGTTTCCATCCCGAAACTCTCGAGCCGCTCACGTTGCCGTGACCGGGCGGCATGGACCCGCCCGGCGACCGTGGCCGTGTCCTCCTCCGCGCCGGATTGCCCAAAGTCCGCGAGGGATACACGTTCCACCTGGAGCTGGATGTCCACTCTGTCCAGCAACGGCCCGGACATGCGCCCGAAGTAGCGGCGCCGCATCACCGGGGTGCAAGTGCAATCGACTCCCTTGCCCGTGGCCTTCCCGCAAGGGCAAGGATTCGCCGCCAGGACCAGCTGGAAGCGGGCTGGATACGCGGCAGTACCCGCGGAGCGATGAATGACCAGCTCTCCGCTTTCCAGAGGTTGCCTCAGGGCGTCCAGGACCCGGCGTTCATACTCGGGTGCTTCGTCCAGGAACAAGACGCCACGGTGCGCCCGTGATGCCGCCCCGGGCCGCGGTAGCCCGGATCCACCGCCGATGATTGCGGCGGCGGTCGCGCTGTGATGGGGATTCTCAAAGGGCGGCCGGCGCAACAGCTGTACCGAGTCGACATGGACGGCAGAAAGCGAATGGATTGCCGTGACTTCCATGGCTTCCCGGTCCCCCAAATCCGGCAAGAGCCCCGGGAGCCGCTCGGCAAGCATCGTCTTACCCGCACCCGGCGGACCGCAAAGCAGCACATGATGCGCCCCGGCCGCCGCAACCTCCAAGGCGCGCCGGGCATCCCCCTGCCCCGAGACATCACAAAGATCCGGAACAACCGCGGCTCCGACGTTCTGACCCCCCACAACGTCACCGTCGGCCGGGTCATAATCCAGGACCAGGTCCTGCGGATCGGCCCCGAAATCAAACGCAAGACGAGCCAAGGTCTTGTAGCCACGAACCACCGCCCCGGGAACCAACTCTGCCTCGGCGACGTTGGCCTGGGCCACAACAATCTCGGGGTGGCCTGCCTGAACAGCCGCCATGACCGCCGGCAAGATGCCGCGAACCGGCCTCAACCTGCCATCCAGTCCCAACTCGGAGATGAAGACTCTGCCTTCGGTGGAACGGATATCACCAGCAGCGCGCAGCACTGCCATGGCGATCGCAAGGTCGAAGCCCGAGCCGCGCTTCGGCAGCGAGGCCGGAATCAAGTTTGCGGTGATCTTTCGGCGACTCAGCGGGATGCCGGAATTCTGTGCCGCGGAACGAATGCGTTCCTTGGCTTCGTTCAGGGAGGCATCCGGCAACCCCAGGATCACGAAATTGGGGAGGGTTTGCCCGATATCTGCCTCGACCTCCACGATGTAGCCGTTCAGGCCCAGCAGCGCAACCGAGTAGCTTCGACCCACACCCACCTAGCCCACGCCCCTGAGGTGTTCGAGCTGCGGCTCACCCACGCCGTCGTCGACGATTCCCACGACATCCACCCTGCGGCGCACGGCGCGATGCTCGTGATCACGGCACCACGAAAGAGCCAGGCGATGAAGCCGGGCGAGTTTGGCGGCGCCGACCGCTTCGAATGGGTGCCCGTAGGCCAGGTTTTTCCGGGTCTTGACCTCGGCAATCACCAAAGTGTCGCCGTCGAGCGCCACGATGTCGATCTCGCCCTCGGAACATCTCCAATTGCGGTCCACAATCCGCATTCCCTGCGTTTCAAGGAAAGCTACGGCCAACGTTTCACCCTGCCGGCCCAACACGTCTTTGGCTTTCATGACCACCTCCGCTTCCAGCCTGGAGGCGCGAAGAATCCGAAGACAGGGGGCAGTTCGGCTATGTGGGAAACTCCCTCAGCCAGACGGTGTGGAGGAGAAGTTGGCGGACTTTTCCGAGTTCGCGGGCCTTCCTAGTTGCCCAGGTTGCCCAGATCGCCCAGGTCGCCGTCCTTCGGCAGGGAAAGTTCCTCGTTGCGAGGCAGTTCTTCGACGTTGACGTCCTTGAACGTAATGACCCGGACATTCTTCACGAAACGCGCCGAACGGTAGACGTCCCAAACCCAGGCATCCTGGAGGGTGAGGTCGAAATAGACCTCGCCGTCGGCACTGCGTGCCTGCAGGTCAACGTGGTTTGCAAGATAGAACCGGCGTTCGGTCTCGACAACGTAGCTGAACAAACCAACGACGTCGCGGTATTCGCGGTAGAGCTGGAGCTCCATGTCGGTTTCGTAGTTCTCAAGATCCTCGGCACTCATAGATCCATCTTGCACCATAGAGGGCGCACACGCCGCCACGGTTGGGCGGACGGCAGCCAGGACAAGGAAAAGCGCAGGCTAGAGCAGGTTCCAGCTGGTCCGGTGGTACGGCGTGGGACCCAACGATCTGATGGCATCGCGGTGGAAGGACGTGGCGTAACCCTTGTTCTCGTTCCAGCCGAAAGCCGGATATTCCTCGTGCAGCTCAATCATGATGCGGTCCCTGGCAACCTTGGCCAGCACGCTGGCGGCCGCCACGCTGAGGCAGCTCATGTCCGCCTTCACCCGGGTGTGCACCGGCGCCTCACAAGCGGGCCCGGACGGCTCGGTGTCGAACAACGAGCCCTGGGTCTGGGGCGAGAGCCAGTTGTGGCTCCCATCCAGGAGGACGAGGTCCGGATGCACGCCCGAGGCGAGAACCTCGAACCAAGCGCGCGTTCCGGCAAGGCGCAGGGCGCCCACTATGCCCAGCGCATCGATCTCAGCCGAACTTGCGTGGCCCACTGCGGAGCCAACCGCCCATTCGCGTACCAGCGGTTCCAACCGCTCGCGGTCCTCGGGCTTGAGAAGCTTGCTGTCGCGGACATCGGCGAGCAGGCCGTGGTCACGGAGATCGACGACGGCGATCCCCACCGACACCGGCCCGGCGAGCGCTCCGCGGCCTACTTCGTCGACACCGGCCAGCAGCGTGACCCCTGGAGACAGGAAACCCCGTTCAACGTCCAGGGTCGGAAAATCAGGAGCGTGCTTGGTCCTCGCGGCGGGTTTCCGCTGCGTCCGAACCGGAGCTCCTGTCCCCGCCGGAACCATCACTTGCTCGCTGGGGCCGTAGGTGAAGCCGTGTTCTGGGGCGACGGCGCAGGAACGTTGCGGAAGACCTCGGAGTGGTTGTCAAGGATCTGCCAACGGTTGATGGGCCAGGCAATAACCGTGGCTTTGCCCTCGACGTCCGAGATGTCGATGAAACCACCATTGACAGATTGGTGTTCACGGGAGTCGGCCGAGTTATTGCGGTTGTCGCCCATAACCCAAATTTTCCCCGCAGGGACCACCACATCGAAAGACTTGGCCATGGGAACCTGGGCAGGATTGATGTAGCTCTCGTTGAGGACCGTTCCATTGACGCTGACCCGCGCTGAACTGTCGCAGCAGGAAACCCTGTCCCCTGGCAGGCCGATCACGCGCTTGACGAGGTGCTGATTGGTCTCGTCCGGAAGCAGTCCGACGAAGACGAGACCGTCCTGGAACCATTTGAAGGGCCCGGGCGTCGCCTTCTGCGTGGGCGGCAGCCATCCCTGGGCGTCCTTGAAGACCACGACGTCGCCTCGCTCCAGTGCGAAGGGTTGCGGCACCAGCAGATTGACGAAGATCCGGTCGTCGACGTCAAGGGTGTTGACCATGGACTCCGAGGGAATGAAGAAAGCACGGAACAGGAAGGTCTTGATCAGGAAGGACAAGACGATCGCGATGACCACCACCGTGCCGATCTCCCTGAGCCAGCCGAGGAACGGACTGCCGTGGGTTTTGGCGGCAGTTTCGGACCGATCGCTTTCGCCCGATTCCAGCCGGGAATCCCGCCGTGCAGCGCGGCGCGGAGACTCCTGTTCCGCAGGCGGGACCGCCGTCGACCCGGTCGCGCTCCCCGGTGCCGGATCGGCGTCGTCCGCTGAAAGATCCGTGGCGGGAGCAGACGGTCCGTCCAGGGGCCTGGCGTCACCGTCGTGCCGTTCCGGCTTCCCGGGAGTTGTCTCGGGCATCTATTGTCCGTTCTTCGAGGTTGTACCGGCCTGCGCAGGGCGAGGCAGTTCTGCAAATCTATCAAGCGGCCAGATAATCCGGACCGGACGCCCGATGACACGCTCCAGCGGCACCATGCCTCCGCCCGGTGCACCCAGAAGGCTGCGCGAATCGGCCGATCGTGAACGGTGGTCCCCCATGAGCCACAATCGGTCACTCGGAACGACGACGTCGAACCTCTGCTCGCTCGGCGTGTCGCCGGGATACAGATAGGGTTCCTCAACCGGCTGACCGTTGACTGTGAGTTTGCCACCGGTGCCACAACAAACGACGTGGTCGCCGGGAAGCCCGATGACGCGCTTGACGTATGTCGTGTCGCTTCCCGTCAGGCCCAGCCAGTGGCCGGCGGCGGCCACTGCGTCGGCAAACGGCCCTTTGCCGCTGTTCAGCGGAGCAAAGGTTCCCCTGCCGTCGAAGACCACAATGTCTCCACGGCGAATAGGGCCTGTGGCGAAATCAGTCCGGGACACAAGGATGCGGTCTCCGGTGCCCAGGATCGGCTCCATGGACTCAGAGGGGATGAAGTAGACGTCGAGCCACAACGACCGGACAAGCCCACTGATAGCCACGGCCAGGACAAGTGCGAGCAAAACAAAACGCCAGCCCTGTTTCCGGGGCTGGCGTTTTGCGTGGTCCATGATTCGTTTCCTGTTGCGTTGCGGATTTCTCCGGCGCAGGCCGGACACGAATCCAGGACCCGCTGTTGGTCGAAAGACCTACTTGCCGGTGGCGAAGTCGCGCTTTTCCTTGATCTTCGCAGCCTTGCCGCGCAGTGCGCGCATGTAGTAGAGCTTGGCGCGGCGGACGTCACCCTTGGTGACGACCTCGATCTTGTCGATGATCGGGGAGTGCACCGGGAAGGTACGCTCTACGCCGACACCGAAGGAGACCTTGCGGACCGTGAAGGTTTCGCGAACGCCGTCACCCTGGCGGCCCAGGACGAAGCCCTGGAAAACCTGGACACGGGAGTTCTTGCCTTCGATGATGTTCACGTGAACCTTGATGGTGTCACCCGCGCGGAACTCGGGAACATCGTTACGCAGCGAAGCTGCATCTACGTTATCGAGGATATGCATTAATCCACTCCTGGTGAACGCCACAGGTCATCCACTTTGGGTCACGGCGGGCAAGCCCGGGGCGCAAGGCCGTCCGGAAATTACCGCCGAAGATTTTCAAGTCCGGTACCGCCACTGATTGGCGGTTCCGGGTTGTCAGGCTGTTGGTGACGCTCCCCCTGTGGCAGGCGCGAACCCAGTAGACACAAGGGTTAATTCTGCCACACCCCGGGAGTTCCGGCCAATCCCGCGAATGCGGGCCGATTGTTGCGCTCGGGCGGTGGACAAACCGCCCGACGACGGCGGGCTCAGTCCGGGAGGTCGGCGTCCGGGCGGCGCCGCAACCGGCCGTCGACGACGTCGTACCCGAGTTCCCCGAAAACGGTGCGGTCCGCACGTGTCAGGCGGCCGGCGTCGAACTCTGCGAGAAGGTCCGGTCGGCGTTCCGCCGTGCGCCGGAACTGTTCGTGGCGGCGCCACTGGGCGATCTTGCCGTGGTTGCCGCTTAAAAGGACGGCGGGCACGTCACGATCGCGCCATGACGAGGGTTTCGTGTAGACGGGGTACTCCAGCAAGCCGTCCGAATGGGATTCCTCCACCAACGATTCAGGATTGCCGACGACACCGGGAAGCAACCGCCCGATGGCTTCGACCATGGCCAGGACTGCAACCTCGCCGCCGTTGAGGACGTAGTCGCCCAAACTGACCGGGCGGACGGTGAAGTGGCCTGCCGCCCACTCAATGACGCGCTCGTCGATGCCTTCATAGCGGCCGCAGGCGAAAACGAGCCGATCTTCCTCGGCGAGCTCATACGCAAGGGCCTGGTTGAAGCGCTCCCCCGCGGGCGACGGGACGATCAGGACCGGCTTCGTCGTCGGGCCGTCCGATGAGCCCTCAGCTTCGGGACGTCCGGCTTCGGCATTTGCTTCGGAGGCAATTGATTCCAGGGCCTGGGCCCAGGGCTCGGGTTTCATGACCATGCCCGCACCGCCGCCATACGGAGTATCGTCCACGGTGCGGTGCTTGTCGGTGGTGAAGGTCCTCAAGTCATGGACATTGAGCTGCAAGAGCCCATCCTGACGGGCCTTACCTATGAGGGAAAGTTCGAGTGGCGCCAGGTACTCGGGAAAGATGCTGACGACATCGATACGCATTTAGGCGTCATCCTTGGTTTCAGCGTCGTCCTCTTCCGTATCGGAGGCGGAAGCGTCGGTGTTCAGTTCGAAGAGGCCCGGCGGAGGGGTGAGTAGAACGTAGCCGTCCTCAACGTTGACCTCGGGCACGATCTCTTCGACGAAAGGCACCAGGATTTCCTTGCCGTCAGCGTCTTCAATGACCAGCAGATCCTGGACCGGCATGGTGTTGAGTGCAGTCACCTTCCCTACGACCTGAGAGCCGACACGGACTTCAAGACCGACGAGCTCGTGCTCGTACCAGCCTTCGTCGTCGTCCTCTTCCAGCTCTTCCGTCTCGATGAACAGCTTCGCGCCGCGGATTTCCTCCGCCTGGTTACGCGTGGAGATCTCTTCGAAACCGAGCAACAGGATGTCCTTGTTCCACCGCGCGCTGGTGATGGTCAAGGGACCGGCCTTTGCGGGCTCCACCACAAATTCGGTCCCCGGGACGAAACGATCGCCGGGGGCATCGGTGAGCACCTGGACGGTGACTTCGCCGCGGATTCCGTGGGGCTTGCCGATTCGGGCAACCTGGAGCTGCATGGGGTTCCTCTGATTTCTTCGCTGGACCGGCTTAGGGGCCAAGGCCGGGGGTTTGCTCGTAAAACAATCCGGCCCCTCCACCATAATCTGGTGAAGGGGCCGGATTTAAGACAAGTATTGCTGAGCGCGTTACCGGCGACGGTCGGTGTCGACGACGTCGACCCGGACCTGCTCGCCGCCCGCCAATGCCGCAATCACAGTGCGCAAAGCGCGTGCGGTGCGACCTTGGCGGCCGATCACCCGTCCGAGGTCGTCCTGGTGAACACGCACCTCGAGGGATTCCCCGCGGCGGTTGTTCTTGGCACTGACCTTGACGTCCTCAGGGCTGTCAACGATCCCACGGACCAAGTGCTCGAGCGCTTCTGCCAGCAATTTACTCAGCCTCGGTGGTCTCTGCTTCAGCGTCAGCGGGAGCTTCAGTTGCTTCCGACTGCTTGGCCTTCTTGGTGATGGCTTCCGGGATGATGACGGAACCCTTCTCCGGTGCAACGAAAACAGGCTTGGCGACCTTGGTCTTCAGCGTGCCTTCCTGGCCCGGGAGACCCTTGAACTTCTGCCAGTCACCGGTGATCTTGAGGATCGCGGCAACCTGCTCGGTCGGCTGGGCGCCGACGGACAGCCAGTACTGTGCACGCTCAGAGACGACCTCGATGTACGAGGGCTCTTCGGTGGGGTGGTACTTGCCGATTTCTTCAATCGCACGGCCATCGCGCTTGGCGCGGGAGTCCATGACGACGATGCGGTAGTACGGTGCGCGCATCTTACCGAAGCGCTTAAGGCGAATCTTTACGGCCACTTTTGTGGTCACTCCTGTTTCTGAAACGGGGTTGAGCCCGTCGTTCTGCACCCGTGGGGCGGGCCATACTTGAGGGTTCCAAGGACAAGATGCACACACGGAGAGAGGGGCCATGCGGATCGAGTACCTGTCCATTGTGCCAGATGGCGGACAGTATTTCGAACGCGCGGTCCGTGCGGCCCGTTTACTGCGGGGTTACTCGCCTGCGGACCAGACGTAAAGACCGGCCCGCTCGGCCTTTTCGACGTCGCTCGCGAGGGCCGCCAACTGCTGGACGTACAGACGGGACTGTTGGGCATCAAAGGGCATGTCCTCTTGGGCCGCCCAGCTTTCGGCGACGTCGTCGAGGACGTTTCCCTCCCCTTCGGTCTCGTAGCTGAGGAGTTCGGACAGGGCGCGCACCATGGCTTCGGGGACGCCCAGCAAGGCGTCGCTGGTGACGTCCACCAAAGAAAGCTCATAGTCGGCCCCGCCTGCATGCACGGCGGTCCCGGCGAGGTCGCCGAGCTGTTCTACTTCGAAATCGCTGATTCCCGGGATCCGTACTGCGGCGCCGGATACGTCGCTGCCCTTCTCCAGGGCAGCGGCCCTCTTGAGTGCTTCATCGTGGGTGGCAACAAAGATTTCAGCAAAGCCCATGGAAAGTACTCTCATTCGTTCGTGCCAACGGAGCTGCGGCGCGGCGGCCGAAATGCGCCACGTCGTCGGATCAAGCGTAGCGGACGGCGACCCGCAGCCGGTTGCGCCACGGGTCCTCGAAGCGCAACTCCTGGCCCGTGTGGTGGGACGCAATACCGGCAACCTTGAGGCGGTCGGCGAGCGCGCCGACGTCGTCTCCCGACGGAACCTCGATGACCACCTCGCCGAGACCGAGCGTGTCCTTGCGTGGACCTGCACCGCGGCTGTTCCAGACGTTCATGGCCATGTGGTGGTGGTAGCCGCCCGCGGAGACAAACAAGGCCTGCCCGTGCCACCCGGCGGTCTGTTCGAAGCCCAGAGTGTCGACGTAGAAATCATGGGCGGTCCGCACGTCGCCCACCTGGAGGTGGACATGCCCGACGCCGGCGCCGGCCCCGTGCTGGCCCGCCACCGCGGCTTCGCTCAGGTATTGCTGGAGGTAGCGCTGCGGCGGGAGCGGCAGGCTGTCCATGACGACCGAACTGCCGTTCCACTCCCAGCCTTCGCGGGGTTTGTCGTAGTAGAGCTCAATGCCGTTACCCTCAGGGTCGGTGAAGTAGAAGGCCTCGCTGACCAGGTGGTCCGCGCTGCCGACGAAAGCGTGGGGCTCGTATTGCGCGGCCGAGGCGACAGTTGCGGCGAGCGAGGATTGGTCTTCGAAGAGCAAAGCCGTATGGAAAAGTCCGGCCTCCCCGCGACCCGGAATCTGGAGCCCGGAGGCCGGCGCGAGGTGCACCAACGGCTTGCCGAGCCTGCCGAAGTAGAGCCCGCCATCCTGTTCGGCGACCACGTCCAGCCCCAGCGCCCGCTGGTAGTAGTCGCCCATGAGCTTCATGTCCCCCACCTTGAGCATGACAGTACCCATGGTGAGTTCGGCAGGAAGGAGATCCTGGCTGGATGCGATGGTCATGTGAAACTCCCGGCTTTTTGTGGCGCCGCCCTTCGGCTACCTCTTATCTATCTAAATTACTTGAAGCTTCAATTTATTCCTAATGCCCGGCGTTCCCTGAAATATGTCCCCTCAGCACGATGCATCGCGGATCCAGCACCACCTCAAGGGACGCGCGGGGATCGTTTGCGTAGAGCACGACGTCGGCACTGGCACCGTCGCTGATGCCGTCGGCACCCAGCCACTCGCGTGCGGACCAGCAGGCGGCATCGAGGGCGGCGGCCGCCGGAAGGCCCGCGCGATGCAATTCAAGGATTTCCTCGCCGATCCGGCCGTGCTTGATGACGCTGCCGGCGTCGGTTCCGGCGTACACACGCACTCCGGCGTCGAATGCCTCGGCTACGCGTTCATGCCTGCGCTCCCAAAGCCTGGTCATGTGGGCGGCGTAGCGCGGGAACTTCGCTTCCGCCTGCTTCGCGATGTCCGGAAAGGTCGCAATGTTGATGAGGGTGGGGACAATCGGCACATCCTGGTCCAGCAGCCGGGGAATATGGTGCGGCAAGAGGCCGGTGGCGTGCTCGATGCAGTCGATGCCGGCGTCGAGCATGGCGTCGATAGTCCCTTCAGCGAAGCAATGGGCAGTTACCCTGGCTCCCTCGTCGTGTGCCGCGGCGACGGCGTCCTTGACGATGGCGGCCGGAAAGGATGGGCCGAGATCGCCTGCCGAGCGGTCGATCCAGTCCCCGACGATCTTGACCCAGCCGTCTCCGGACCGCGCCTGCTTGCGCACGGCCTCCACGAGATCCTCGGGCTCGACTTCTTCGGCCAGTCCCGGGATGTACCGGCGTTGCCTCGCGATGTGCCTGCCCGCGCGGATAATCCTGGGCATGTCCCCCCGCTGCTGCAGCCAGCGCGTGTCGCTTGCGGATCCGGCGTCGCGGATCAAGAGCGTCCCGGCGTCCCGGTCCGCCGTCGCCTGCAGGCGCGCAGTCTCGTCGTCGACGGGCCCGCCCTTGCCCAAGCCAACGTGGCAGTGTGCGTCGACAAGGCCCGGCAGCACCCATCCGGCCAGGACGACGTCCGGTGCGTCAGCAGGCCGCAGAAAGGTCAACCGTCCGTCCACCGACCAGAGGCCGCGCCGTTCCTCCTCCGGCCCGGTGAGGACGGTGCCGCTGAATTCAATGATTTCCGCCATGATTCCACCCTAGTTCCCGCGCCGTCGCCGGCCCCGTCACATCTATCTCAGGAACTCTCGGCTGTGGTAGCTTCGTCTACGACCACACGGGGGCCCTTGCAAGGGCTGAGATCAGGCTGACGCAGCCTGCGACCGTTGAACCTGTCCGGGTAATGCCGGCGAAGGAAGTGAGTAATCCTTTGAGCACCAAAGAAGCACAGCTGAGCCCTATCCAAAACGGATCGGGCCAAGAAGTGACACAATCCCTCAAGTCGCATTCCCTCACGTTCCGCGAGGATGCCGAGACGGGAATCCGGGTTCCGGTGACTGAAATCGCCCTGGAGCCGTCCCCCAACGGCGAGGCCAACACGCCTTTCCAGGTGTACCGCACCGCAGGGCCCGGGAGTGATCCCGTGGTGGGCCTCGAGCCGTTCCGGAGCGAGTGGATCGAAGCCCGTGGCGATACCGAGGCCTACAGCGGCCGCGAACGGAACTTGCTCGACGACGGCAAGTCGGCCGTGCGCCGCGGCGCCGCCTCAGCAGAGTGGAAGGGCGCACAGCCGGTGCCCCGCCGCGCCGTCGACGGCAAGACCGTGACACAGATGCACTACGCCAAGCAGGGCATCGTGACGCCCGAAATGCAGTTCGTTGCACTTCGCGAAAACTGCGATGTGGAACTCGTCCGCAGCGAGGTCGCCGCCGGCCGGGCGATCATCCCCAACAACATCAACCACCCCGAATCCGAACCGATGATCATCGGCAAGGCGTTCCTCGTGAAGATCAATGCCAATATCGGCAACTCGGCTGTCACCAGTTCCATCGCCGAAGAAGTGGACAAGTTGCAGTGGGCAACGCAATGGGGCGCCGACACGGTGATGGACCTGTCCACGGGCGACGACATCCACACCACCCGCGAATGGATCATCCGCAACTCCCCCGTGCCGATCGGCACCGTGCCCATCTACCAGGCCCTCGAGAAGGTCAACGGCGAAGCCAACAAGCTCAATTGGGAGATCTTCCGCGACACCGTCATTGAACAGTGCGAGCAGGGCGTGGACTACATGACCATCCACGCTGGCGTGTTGCTGCGGTACGTGCCACTCACCGCGAACCGCGTGACGGGTATCGTTTCCCGTGGCGGCTCCATCATGGCCGGCTGGTGCCTGGCGCACCACGAGGAAAACTTCCTCTACACCCACTTCGACGAACTCTGCGAAATCTTCGCCAAGTACGACGTCGCGTTCTCGCTTGGTGACGGCTTGCGTCCGGGAGCGACGGCGGACGCCAACGACGCCGCGCAGTTCGCCGAGCTCGACACGCTCGCCGAGCTCACGAAGCGGGCGTGGAAGTACGACGTGCAGGTCATGGTGGAGGGCCCCGGGCACATCCCGTTCCACCTCGTCCGCGAGAACGTCGAGCGGCAGCAGGAGCTGTGCGACGGCGCACCGTTCTACACCCTCGGCCCGCTCGTGACCGACGTTGCTCCGGGCTACGACCACATCACCTCGGCTATCGGCGCCACGGAGATCGCGCGCTACGGAACCGCGATGCTCTGCTACGTCACCCCGAAGGAACACTTGGGCCTGCCAAACAAGGACGACGTCAAGACAGGCGTGATCACCTACAAAATCGCCGCCCACGCAGCTGACCTTGCGAAGGGACACCCCGGCGCCCACGAACGCGACGATGCCCTGTCCAAGGCCCGCTTCGAGTTCCGCTGGCGTGACCAGTTTGCGCTGTCGTTGGATCCGGTCACGGCCGAAGCGTTCCACGACGAGACTCTCCCGGCGGAACCGGCCAAGACGGCGCATTTCTGCTCCATGTGCGGACCGAAATTCTGCTCCATGCGCATCAGCCAGGACATACGCGATGAATACGGCTCAGCGGATTCCCAGGCGGCCATCGCGGAAATGTACAGCGGGATGCGCGAAAAGAGCGAGGAATTCCTGGCATCCGGCGGCAAGGTCTACTTGCCCGAGCTCGAGGTTCCCGCAGGAAAGCGTTGAGCGACGTCGGGAAGCCGGAACTGATCAGGAAGCTTGCACTGATCCGGCGCGGCTGACATCCGCGATGAAGGACCGGATCATCCGGTCTCCTTCAACTGAATCATGAGGCCGGTGTCCTCCAGCCGCAACGCGGTGGAGGGCACCGGTTTCCTGCAAGTAGCCGGCGATCTCTTCATAAAGGGGTTCCCAACCACCGGTCAGGACAAGCGTGGGAACGCCCGGCACGATGTGCAGGGGCGCTTCCCACGGCGGAGCCTGGAGCCGCAGGCGTCGCGCGGTACGCCGGGCCTCCGGGGTACTGAGAACGGCCGCCTCAGAGGAAAACGCCCTGCGGACGAATTCGCGTTGGTAATCGTCATCGCTGAGTTCGTGCCGGATCCGGAACAACGGCTCCATGAGTGCCCGGTAAGCCGCGGTGGCGGGTAACTCAGCCGTCAATGAAAGACAAGCCGGTTCCACCAGCACGAGGGACCGGACCAGGTCCGGCCGCTCCACCGCGGCCAACATGGCTGAAATCGCGCCTTGGGAGTGCGCTACGATATGGCCTCCACGTGCGGGGCCGGAACCTGACGCGGCCTCCCGCCCTCCGAGGCACTCCAGGATAATGTCCACGTCGGCGGCAACATCGGATTCCAAAGGCTCGGCCTGCGCATCAAAGCCGTGGCGTTTCAGGAACAGTGCATCGTACGCCAGCGCCATGCCGTGCTGTTTCGGCCACGCGGCAGCGCCGAATGTGCCTGCTCCATGGACGAACACAACGCGCTGCTTTTGCATTCCCCCAGCCTATGGCACAGGGCTGACAACCCCCGGCGGGAGGGCTACTTGCCGCCGAGGAACTTGTCGAAGCCCTTGGGCAGGTTCAGCTGCGAGGGATCGAAATCGCCGGAGGGCTGGCCGAATGACGCGCCGGTGCGAACGGCGTTCGCCCGCTTGTTCTCGGCGTCGCGCAATTCCTGTGCCGCCTTGGCGGGGTTTCCCGAACGGGCCTTCTTCTTGGGCGCGTTCTTGCTTGCCTTGCGGGAACCGCCACCGAGTCCGGGCATGCCAGGCATCCCGGGCATGCCGCCGCCCTGAGCCAGTTTCTTCATCATCTTCTGGGCCTGCGCGAAACGCTCCAGGAGGCCGTTGACCTCGGAGACGTGCACACCGGAACCACGCGCGATGCGGGCACGACGGGAACCGTTGATGATCTTCGGAGCCAAACGCTCATGCGGGGTCATGGAGCGGACAATTGCCTCCACGCGATCGATTTCACGCTCGTCGAACTGCTCCAGCTGCTGGCGGATGTTCTGCGCACCCGGCATCATCATGAGCATCTTCTTCATGGAGCCCATGTTGCGGATCTGCTGCATCTGGGCGAGGAAGTCGTCCAGGGTGAAGTCTTCCTGGTCGGCGAACTTCTTCGCCATCCGGGCCGCTTCATCCTTGTCCCAGTTCTTCTCGGCCTGTTCGATCAGGGTGAGAACGTCACCCATATCGAGGATGCGGGAAGCCATGCGGTCCGGGTGGAACAGTTCGAAGTCGTCGAGGCCTTCGCCGGTGGACGCGAACATGACCGGCTTTCCGGTGACCGACGCTACCGAGAGGGCGGCACCACCGCGCGCGTCGCCGTCGAGCTTTGACAGTACGACACCCGTGAAGTTGACGCCTTCATCGAAGGCAACCGCCGTGTTGACGGCGTCCTGGCCGATCATGGAGTCGATCACGAACAGCACTTCGTTCGGGATGATCGCCTGGCGGATGCGGCGCGCCTGGTCCATCATTTCGGCGTCGACGCCTAGGCGTCCCGCGGTGTCGACAATCACGACGTCGTGCAGCTTCTGGCGGGCCTCGTCGACGCCGGAGCGTGCGACGGCGACCGGGTCGCCGGTGGGAACATCCAGATCCGAGGTGGTGCCCGGGTGCGGAGCGAAGACGGGAACACCGGCGCGTTCGCCGACAATCTGGAGCTGGGTCACGGCGTTGGGACGCTGGAGGTCGGCCGCAACGAGCACAGGGCTGTGGCCCTGGGCCTTGAGCCACTTGGCAAGCTTGCCCGCGAGGGTGGTCTTACCCGCACCCTGCAAGCCGGCGAGCATGATGATGGTGGGGCCGGTCTTCGCCAAGCGGATGCGACGGGTCTCGCCGCCCAGGATCTCCTGGAGCTCCTCGTTGACGATCTTGACGATCTGCTGGCTCGGGTTCAGGGCCGCGGAAACCTCGGCGCCCAGGGCGCGTTCACGGATGCGGGCTGTGAACTCGCGGACCACGGGAACGGCAACGTCGGCGTCCAAGAGGGCACGCCGGATCTCCCGGACGGTGGCGTCGACGTCGGCCTCGGTGAGGCGGCCCTTGCCACGGAGATTCTTGAAGGTTGCTGTCAACCGGTCAGAGAGTGAATTGAACACGCGCCGTGCACTTCTTTCAATGGTCTACGAATGGCGGCCGTTCCGACGCACCAATATCTTGACGATTCCTGCCCCAAACAAATCTGACTCAACTGAGGGACTCGACTATCTAGGGTACCAAGACGCGCCTGCAAGATGGCATGCTGGCACAGTGACCAGCAAAACAACAGTAAATACGTTGCTCATCCTAGGCGCCTCCGGAGATCTGACGGGCCGATTGCTGTTGCCGGGCCTTGCCAGGCTCGTGGCCGGCGGCCTCGCAGACGGGCTGAAGCTTGTCGGAGCCGGCTCCGATCCGTGGACGCCCCAGCAATGGAGCCAACGCGTCAGTGGTGCGTTCGAGGAGGCCGCCAATGGCGCAGGCGCCGCGGGCAAGAAAGCAATCGCTGCCCTGGAGAAAAGCACTGAGTACCACCAACTGGATGTCACGGCGGATGGCCAGCTCGCGAAGCTCCTGGCCGGGCTTGAAGCACCAATCGCCGTCTATTTCGCATTGCCCCCGCACATCAGCCAGAAGGCCTGCGAGGTCCTCACAGCCCAGGACCTTCCTCCCGAAACAAGCTTGGTGCTGGAGAAACCCTTCGGATCCAGCTCCGAATCCGCCCGGGACCTCAACAAGACGCTCGCCGCTTTGGTCCCGGAGGACCACATCCATCGCGTGGACCACTTCCTGGGCAAGGCCACCGTTTTCAACATCCTGGGCTTGCGCTTCGCCAACAGGTTCCTGGAGCCTGTGTGGAACCGGGACCACATCGAGAAGGTGGAGATCATCTTCGACGAAGACCTCGCACTCGAAGGGCGTGCCCGCTACTACGACGGAGCCGGCGCCCTCAAGGACATGATCCAGAGCCATTTGCTCCACATCATGGCATTGCTTGCCATCGATGCCCCTTCAAGCATCGGCGAGCGCGACCTCCGCGACGCGATTTCAACGGTGCTGCGTGCGAGCAGCATCACCGCACCGTACAAGAAGTCCACCCGTCGGGCGCGCTACACAGCCGGCCGGATCGGCGACCGGGACGTGCCGGACTATGTGGCAGAAGCGGGCGTGGACCCGGCCCGGGAGACCGAGACGCTCGCAGAAGTCGAAGTGGAAATAGACACATGGCGCTGGAAAGGCGTCCCCTTCATCCTGCGGTCTGGAAAGGCGTTGGGTGCCGCGCGGAAGGAGGCGATCGTCACCTTCCGTCCTGTCCCGCACCTGCCGACCGGATTCGAGGGCGTGGACTCCCCTAACCAGCTACGCATCGGCTTCGGTCCTGACACCCTGCAGCTCGATGTCGAAGTCAATGGTCCCGGAAACATCTTCACGCTGAATCGTGTGACTCTCAACGCGGAATTGAATGCGTCCGATCTGCTGCCCTACGGAGAAGTGCTGGAGGGCGTCATTACCGGCGATCCCCTGCTTTCAGTCCGCGGCGACACCGCCGTTGACTGCTGGCGGATCATCGAGCCGGTGATCAAGGCCTGGGCCAAGGATTCCGTGCCGCTCGAAAAGTACGACGCCGGCGGACCCGGTCCCGTGGACTGGCCAACCGCCGTCGGGAACTAACCAGGCGGCCACGCTCCTTCGGAAGCGCACGCGCAAAGAGGGGCCGGGTACCTTTCCAGGTATCCGGCCCCTCTTTGCGTTGGTAGCTTAGATGGCCGCTGCGCCTCGCTCGCCCGTGCGGACACGGACAGCTTCGTAGACGTCTACCGTCCAGACTTTGCCGTCACCGGCACGGCCGGTGTTGGAGGAAGCAATCAGGACATCGAGGATGTCGTCTGCCTGCTCATCCGTCGCCAGGACCTCCACGCGGATCTTGGGAAGCAGATCCACGTTGTACTCAGCCCCGCGGTACACCTCCGTGTAACCGCGCTGCCGGCCGTAGCCGCTGGCCGCGCTGACCGTCAGTCCCTGTACCCCGTATGCTTCGAGCCCCTCGCGGATGGCGTCGAGCTTCTCCGGGCGGACGATCGCCGTGATGAGTTTCATGCCTGGACACTCTCCTTGCCTGATACGGATGCTTCGTCGGTTGCTTCGGACGATACCTTGCCGGTGATGAGGTCGTGAAGGGGCTGGAAGCTTCCGCCGTGGCCTCCGACGCCGAACTCGTATGCCGTTTCGGCGTGCAGGCTGAGGTCTGCACCGGCGATCTCCTGGCGTTCGGAGATGCGGAAGCCCATGAGCTTGTGGATCGGGTAGGCGATGATGAACGTCATGACGCCTGTGAAGACGATCGAGCAGAGTGCCGCGAGCGATTGTGCAACGAGCTGGGTCGTACCTCCGCCGTAGAACAGGCCTGCGGGACCCTGGGTCGGAGTGGCGAGGAAGCCGATAGCTACGGTACCGATGATGCCGGACACGAGGTGGACGCCGACGACATCCAGGGAGTCGTCGTAGCCGAGCTTGAACTTGAGGCCGACCGCGAGGGCCGAGGCAACGCCGGCGGCAACACCGAGGGCGATGGCGCCGAGCGGGGAAACGTTGGCACAAGCCGGGGTGATGGCAACCAGGCCGGCGACGACTCCGGATGCCGCACCGAGCGAGGTGGGGTGGCCGTCACGGATGCGTTCCACGATAAGCCAGCCGAGCATGGCGGCTGCCGGGGCGACGAGAGTGTTGATCCAGATCAGGCCAGCCTGCTGCACGTTGGCCGCAGCACCGGCGTTGAACCCGAACCAACCGAACCAGAGGATGGCTGCGCCGAGCATGACCAAGGGCACGTTGTGCGGGCGGTGGTTCGGGTCCTTGCCGAAGCCTTTGCGGTTGCCGATGATCAGGACGAGGATCAGGCCTGCCACACCGGCATTGATGTGCACCACGGTGCCGCCGGCGAAGTCGATGACGGGAGCGAAGGTCTGGCCGAACCAGCCGGTTGCCGAGAAGAGGCCGCCGCCCCAGACCATGTAGGCCAGGGGTGCGTAGACGAGGGTGGCCCAGATCGGGGTGAACAACGTCCAGGCCGAGAACTTGGCGCGGTCCGCGATGGCACCGGAGATGAGGGCGACGGTGATGATCGCGAAGGTTGCGGCGTATCCGACGTGGAGGAGGTCCGCCGGATCGGTGAAGTTGTGCAAGCCGAAGTGGCTGAACGGGTTCGCAAAGAGCTCGAAGAAGTTGTCCGTGTTGCTCGTGGACATCGACGCGCCCCATAGAACCCATACGAGGGTCACTGTGCCGATGGCGATGAAGCTCATCATCATCATGTTCAAGGCGGCCTTGGCACGGGTCATGCCGCCATAGAAGAATGCCAGGCCCGGGGTCATGAACAGCACGAAGGCTGATGCGACCAGGAGCCAAACGAGACCGGCGGTGAAGTCCATGTCTGCGTCCTCTCTGCTTTTAGATGCGGGCTGAGCCGCCTGTCCCAACGCATTTGCGTTCTATGTAAGAGTTTTGCGGGCCCGTGTTTCACCTGCGAAGGTTTTAGATTGCGGGGCTGTTACAAGAACTTCTCGAACGTAAATGGTGCATATCACCCTTGTTACGGATATGTTTCGTCAGTTCCACTTTCCCCGCGTTCGTTCTACCCAGAGGACCCCGACACCATGACCGCAAGCCCCGAATCCCGCGCCAATCAAGGAGCGAGGGCCGCGAAGGCTGCAATGCCGCGGGACATCAAGGTGATGTTGGCGGCGGCGTTCCTGATTGCACTGGGTTTTGGCCTAGTCGCACCCGTGCTCCCCCAGTTCGCCACGACGTTCGACGTCGGGGCGACGGCAGCCGCGGTGATCGTGAGCATTTTCGCCTTCATGCGCTTGGTGTTCGCTCCGGCCGGGGGCGCCCTGATGGGCCGCTTCGGCGAACGTCCGGTGTACATCGCAGGGTTGCTGATTGTGGCGGCGTCGACGGCGGCCTGTGCCTTCGCCCAGAACTACTGGCAGTTGCTGGTCTTCCGGGGCCTTGGCGGAGCCGGTTCCGTGATGTTCACCGTCGCGGCGATGGGCCTGTTGATCAGGCTCGCCCCTCCGGAAAGTCGTGGACGGGTCTCCGGCGCGTACGCCTCTGCCTTCCTGATCGGCAGCGTCCTGGGGCCCGTGGTTGGCGGGTTGCTGGCCGGCTTCGGCCTGCGCGTCCCGTTCCTCGCCTACGCGGCGGCCCTGGTCCTTGCTGCCCTGGTTGTACGCACGCAGCTGACGGGCAGTTCAGGTGCAGCGAAGCAAGGCGGCGCGGCGGGGCCGGCGATGCGCATGAAGGAGGCCCTGGGCGATTCTGCCTACCGGGCCGCCCTGTTCTCCAGTTTCAGCAACGGCTGGGCGACCTTCGGCGTGCGCATGGCCACCGTGCCACTTTTCGCAGTGGTCGTGTTGGCCGGAGGATCGGCCTCGGCGGGGTGGGCGCTGGCGGTGTTTGCAGGGGGAAACGCGCTGGCGCTGACCTTCTCCGGCCGTATGGCTGACAGTTTCGGCCGCAAGCCCATGATGCTGCTGGGCTTGCTCGTCACCGGCCTGGCCACCGCCACCATCGGGTTGACCGGCAATCTACCCGCGTTCTTCGCGGCGTCTGCCGCGGCCGGCTTCGGCTCCGGCTTGCTGAACCCCGCCCAGCAGGCCGCCGTCGGGGACATCATCGGTCGTGGCCGCTCCGGCGGCAAGGTGCTGGCGGTCTTCCAGATGGCCTCCGACGCCGGAGCCATCGTCGGTCCGGTCCTGGTGGGCCTCCTGGCCGATGGGCTTGGCTACGGTTGGGCCTTCGGCGCAACGGGCGGCATCCTCCTGCTCGCCACGGTCGGCTGGTCCATGGCACGCGAGCCGATGCAGCGCGTCCCCGAAAGCGTCGACTGACCCAGCTGGACGCGGCTAGTTGAGCAGGGCGTCGACGAATGCTTCGGCCTCGAACGGCGCGAGGTCGTCCGGGCCTTCGCCGAGGCCAACAAGCTTGACCGGTACGCCGAGGGCCTTTTGGATCGCGACGACGATCCCGCCCTTCGCGGTCCCGTCCAGCTTCGTGAGCACGATTCCCGTGATGTTGACTACCTCGGAGAACACCTTGGCCTGGTTCAGGCCGTTCTGGCCGGTGGTCGCGTCCAGTACCAGCAGGACTTCGTCCACCTCGGCCAGCTTCTCGATGACGCGCTTGACCTTGCTGAGCTCGTCCATGAGGCCCACCTTGTTTTGCAGGCGACCGGCAGTGTCGATCATGACGACATCCACTTCCTGCTCAATGCCGGCCTTGACTGCCTCATAGGCGACCGAAGCGGGGTCCGCACCGACGACGTGCGACCTGACGGTTGCGACGCCGACACGCTGGCCCCATGTGGCGAGCTGCTCGGCGGCCGCCGCACGGAAGGTGTCGGCCGCGCCCAGCAGGACGTCCTTGTCTTCGGCGACGAGAACGCGCGCGAGCTTGCCGACCGTGGTGGTCTTACCGACCCCGTTGACGCCGACGACGATCATGATGGCCGGGTGGGCTCCCTTGCGTTCCACGTTCAGGCTGCGGTCCATCGTCGGGTCCACGAGCTTGATGAGTTCCTCGCGCAGGAGTGCCTTGACGTCCTCTGGACTGCGGGTGCCTTGAACTTTTACCCGTGCACGCAGGGCATCGACCAGTTGCATGGTGGGCTCGGTGCCGAGGTCGGCAAGGAGCAGTGTTTCTTCGACTTCGTCCCAGACGTTTTCGTCGATCTTGTCGCTCGAAAGCAGGGCCAGGAGCCCCTTGCCGAGAATGCTGTTGGATTTGACCAGTCGCGCCCGAAGCCGGTTGAGGCGGCCCTCGACAGGCGCAGGGGTCTCCACCTGGATGAGTTCCAGGCCCGCGGCGTCATCCGGAACGTCGGTCTCCGGTACAGCGAGGTCGGCGGGTTCGACGACGGGTCCCGGCGCCGTGCGATCCGGCGCGGTCCCGGGGGCGTCGTCGACGATCGTTCCGCCGCCTGCCGGCGCCTTGTCAGCGGGGTCGTTGGCGTCGCGCGTTCCGGCGTAAGTCGAGGAGGACTTCCGCGCCTTGAGCAGGACAGGAATCAGCCCTCCGACCACCACGATGGCAGCGACAATGGACAAAATAATGGGGAGGAGATCGTTCACTCCCCTAGCTTCTCACAAAGCTAGACCTCGGCACCGAGCCTCTGGCTGATGACGGTGGACACGCCATCCCCCCGCATTGTCACTCCGTAGAGGGCGTCCGCGACTTCCATGGTCCGCTTCTGGTGCGTAATGACAATCAGCTGGCTGGACTCGCGCAGCTCTTCGAAAATCGTGATGAGCCTACCCAGGTTCGTATCGTCCAGCGCGGCTTCCACTTCGTCCATGACATAGAACGGCGAAGGCCGCGCCTTGAAGATCGCCACGAGCAACGCGACAGCCGTCAGCGATCGTTCGCCACCGGAAAGCAAAGACAACCGCTTGATCTTCTTGCCGGCAGGCCTTGCCTCCACCTCGATGCCGGTGGTCAGCATGTCATCGGGATCCGTCAGCACCAATTTGCCTTCCCCGCCCGGGAAGAGCCGCGCAAAGACGTGGTCAAACTGCTTGGATGTATCGGCGAAGGCTTCAGCAAAGACCTGCTGGACGCGGTTGTCCACTTCCTTGATGATGTCCAGAAGGTCTTTGCGACTGGATTTGAGGTCTTCCAGTTGCGTGCTCAGGAATTGGTGGCGTTCCTCAAGTGCGGCAAATTCCTCCAGCGCCAAGGGGTTCACTTTGCCAAGGGCGGCGAGGTCCCGTTCAGCCTTGCGGAGCCGTTTCTCCTGCTCGGCGCGGACGAAAGGAACACCATCGACGACGGCGTTTCCGTCTTCGTCCACGGGTGCGCGGAGTTCGGCCCACTTGTCCACGGTCGCGGCGGGCACGGGAACGGGCTGCTCCGGACCGAAGTCGGCCACGAGTTGTTCCGCTGATAGGCCCAGCTCCTCGATGGAGCGGGTTTCCAACGCTTCGATCCTGAGCCTTTGCTGGGCTCGGGCGAGTTCGTCGCGGTGGACCGAATCCGTCAGTCCCGCCAGCTCCTGGGCCAGCTTCTCGTTACTGCTCCGGACATCAGCGAGTTCCTTCTCGCGCTGCTCCCGCACTGCCTCGGCGAGATCGCGGGCGCGGGCGGCCAGGTCCACTGAAACGTCAACGAAACGTACGGTCTGTTCGACGGCGGAAGCAACGGCCGAGGCCCGCTCGGCTTGCGCTTTGCGTCGCAAGGCCCGGCGCGCGGCTTCCTCACGTGCCCGCCGTTCGCTCGCGGCGGCCCGTTCCAGGGAAGCGGCCCGGTTGCTGGTCGCGGCGAGCTGCTCCTCGGCACTCCGCAAGCCCAGCCTGACCTCCATCTCACGGGACCGGGCTTCGCTGGCAGCCCTGGCCAAGGCATCGCGTTGCTCCGTGGAAGGCTCTTCCTCCTGGGGGGCTTCTTCTGCCGCGGCCAACCGTTCCGCCGCAAGCTCAAGTGATTCCTCTGCCACGGCGACGTTCAGTTCGGCTTTGGCCAGGGACTCTGCCATTCGATCCCGTTCCGCGACGGCGCTGCGCAACTGGGAATTCAGGTGGCCAAGCCGTTCAGCGACGGCGGCCAGGCGGGCATCCGAGTCGTGGAGTTTGTCCAGCGCGGCGTTCGCACGTTCCTGGGCATCGGCCCGGCGCGCTTCGGCTCCAGCAAGGGCGAACTTTCCCCGCTCAAGACGCGTCGTGAGCTCCAGGAGCCGGGTGTCGGCGTCGTCCACTGCGGCTTGGACTTCAAGAAGCGACGGCGCCGTCGCCGATCCGCCCTCCACCGTCAGGGCCCTGAAGACGTCGCCTTCGAGGGTCACCGCGGTAAGCTCCGGGTTGCCGGCAATGAGGCTTGCCGCCGCGTGCAAGTCGTCGACGACGGCGGTGGACGCCAGAAGGGACCTTGCGCCGCTCGCTTCGGGGGCGTCAGTCGCCACCAACCCGGCGGCCCAGCGCGCACCGTCAGGCAGCATCGGCAATTCCCGCAGGCCAGGCTCGGGATCCGCTGAGGGTGCAGCGCCTGCCACCAATAGCGAGGCGCGTCCGGCGTCGGCGTCCTTCAACAGTTGCATCGCGGCGACGGCCCCCGCGCTGTCTGCCACCACGACGGCGTCGGAAGCAGTGCCAAGTGCTGCGGCCACGGCCGTCTCATACCCCGGCTCCACCGTCAGGAGGGAAGCAAGCGAACCCAGGACTTCCGGGTGGTCCGAAGACAGAAGCCGCGAAGAGCCATCCTTGCGGTTGAGTCCGAGCTGCAAAGCATCACGGCGGGCGGTGAGCGAATCGCGTTGGCGAATTTCATCGCGTTCGGCAGCTTTCAACGCTTCAATCTCGGCGTTGATCTCGTCAAGAAGGGTGCTGGCGTCTTCGTATTCGGCGTCGAGGCTTTCTTCGCCGTCTTCAACGCCGGCCACTTGTGACTCGAGGGCCGTAAACTCACTTTGCGCGTGGCGACGGCGTTCCTCGCCGGCTGCCAGCGATTCCCTGAGCCGGCCCCTCTCGGCCTCGGCGGCCTCGGCCCGCGATCGTGCGGCGGCCAACTGACCTACGAGTTTCGCGAGGCCTTCACGGCGATCGGCCGCTGCCCGCAACACGGCCGTCAGGCGCTTGTCCTCTGCCGCGGCAAGGTTCTCGGCTTCCTGTTTGGCTGCCGTAGCCTCGAGCAGGGCTGCTTGCTTCGCCAGGATGTCGTGCTCCAGCTCCGACTGTTCCTGCCGGACCCGGGCGGCCTGGCGGTCCAGGTGGTCCGGGTCGCGGCCCGAATCCGGGGCAGCATCGGAGGCACCGAGGAGGCGGCGGCGCTCGGTTGCAAGCGATCCCAGGGCGCGGAGCCGGTCCCTGGTTGCCGACAACTGGTACCAGTTGTCCCTGGCCGCATTGAGTCTGGGCGTGGCCTCAGCCGCGAGTTGCTCAAGGCGGATCTGGCGTTGACGGCCTGCCCCAAGCTCCGCTTCGACTACCTCGCGGCGCTCCTTCAACGCGGCTTCGTCGGCGACGTCCTTCTCCAACGTCCGGGTGAGCTGGACGAGATCATCGGCCAAGAGCCTGGACTTGGCGTCGCGGACGTCGAACTGCACGGTTTGGGCGCGGCGGGCAACTTCGGCCTGTTTGCCGAGCGGCGTAAGTTGACGGCGGATTTCCGCCGTGAGGTCACCAAGGCGTTGCAGGTTCGCCTGCATGGCTTCCAGCTTGCGGACGGTCTTTTCCTTGCGACGCCGGTGCTTGAGGATTCCTGCGGCTTCTTCGATGAATCCCCTGCGGTCCTCGGGGGTGGCGTGCAGGACACGGTCCAACTGCCCTTGCCCCACGATCACGTGCATCTCCCGACCAAGACCTGAATCCGAGAGCAGTTCCTGGATGTCCAGGAGACGGCATGGCGAGCCGTTGATCGCGTACTCGGATCCTCCGGTCCGGAACAATGTGCGCGAAATGGTGACTTCGCTGTATTCGATCGGCAGGGCGCCGTCGGCATTGTCGATCGTCAGGGCAACGTGAGCGCGGCCAAGAGGGGGCCGCCCCGACGTGCCGGCGAAGATGACGTCTTCCATTTTGCCGCCGCGCAGGGTCTTGGCACCTTGTTCGCCCATGACCCAGGCCAGCGCGTCAACCACATTGGACTTGCCCGAACCGTTGGGGCCGACAACGGCGGTGACACCCGGCTCGAAGTCGAACGTCGTGGCCGACGCGAACGACTTGAATCCCCGGACAGTCAAACTTTTCAGATGCAAGGTGTTTCGGATCTCCTGAGTGGCTGAATTCCCGTTCTCAATCTACTGCCCGACGGCGGAAATGCCCGGATTTGCCGGGCAAACCGGCGAATCCGTGCTACCAGCGGCCGTTGCGCGGCTTCGGCTGGCAGATCGGGCAAGTGTACGAGGAGCGGTTCATGAATTGCTCCCGTTTAATCACACCGGGAAGTCCAACGGCGGAACAACGCCTGCACGGCTCGCCCTCCCGGCCGTAGGCATCCAAGGACCGCGCGAAGTATCCCGCCTACAACAGTAATTGACGTTTACCCTGATCCGGCCCGGCTTTACGTTCGCGCCACTCAACGACGACCGCGGGGTTGAGGAGTGCTGCGAGGCGAGCCTTCCGGTCCTCGGTGAACCGAGGAGCCGCCTCCCTGATCGCAGCGATGTGGTGGTCTGCCTATTCGGCCGAGAAGGCAGCGTCCAAATCCTCCAGCTTGATCGGGTGCTTCCGCACGCGGCGGCCGTCACGTCCGACCACGACGACCAGCTCGGACGGGAGCGGTTCCTTCTTGATGAGGTCGAGTCGAGACGAGACGGCCGCCAGGCCGGAGCCCTACGCGTCCCCGTCCAGGAGACGATGCGATTGGCTCACTGTCGCGCGAGCATTCTGCGGATACATGTGACCATGCACCGGCCAGATGGAGAAGCGGCTCTGCATCGGTTTCACGCTCAACAGCAGCGGGTGCGACTTCCCGATTGAGAGGTCCTCAGCCGCGACGCGTCCAAGTCCTGCCAAGAGGTCTGCGACCTGGACGCGTGGGTCCGCTTTTGAGTCCGCGAGGCCGATATCGGTGACGCCGACACCCGTTCCGGCCATGGACGCAGCGACCCGTTCTGGGTGCCGAAGGGCAGTGCGACCCGCTGGGTCCCGAAGGCGTCGGGGCCGGCGAAGAACACGATGGTGGCAGTGGATAGTGCCGCCCCATTCTCGTACATGTCGTCCCCGAGCGAGTGGGCCACTTCTTCGGCCTTCGAGTCGAACAGCTTCGAGACCGTGAAGAACTGCTTGTGTATGAAGACAAGCGAGCAACGATCCGCAGCTCAGAATGCTCGAGAAGCCGTTGCGCCACGGCCTGATGCTTGGGCTGCAGAAGAGTCTTCGACTTCAGCTCGTCGGTCCCGCTGCGCGTCTTCGCGCGGACCTCGTCCATCAGATCCTGCGCGGCTTCTGTGGAAATCGCGACGCTCGCGTGTACGAACACCGATGAGTTGCCGTTGAGATTGTCCTCGCCGTCATTGCCCGACTCGTCGCAGGCGATGACTAGAGATTCATCCATATTCCTTCGGATCAGTGTCTCGTCCTCGCCGTTCGTCGGTCATCTCGCTTCGACCGGAAAAGTCAGGGGCCGCGTCCGTAGGTGGGCTGAACACGGCCCAGTCTAATATGCCAGGGCGCGCACTATCGACGATCGTATAGAGCTGGCCACGTTCAGCGACAGTTTGAAGGCCTTAGACAAAGCCGCCGAGCCGCCCGGCGCGAATTCGGCGAAGGTTCCGAGGTCGTCCACGAACAGATCCGCTTCTAGGCCACGGAGCCAGGAGCTGGTCCTTGCTGGGCATGACGGAGTCCAGGTTAGGACCTTTGGCCGGGTTCACCCTTGCATGCCAAAGCCATGCGGGTTCTTGCAGGTAGATGGTTCGGTCTAGATCCTTGATTTCCGGTCTTCAGCACTCCTCGAACGGCGTCATTTTTCACGTCATCGATTGCATGGTTTGCATGCATCAGGTCCGAGCCGGGTCACGCCTCTTGGTACCTGCCGGAAATCTCGTCAGTGGTTTACGTGGGGTTTATGTAAGGCTCTTCGGCTACTCCACAGATGCGATCGTCGGCATCTCCCTTGTAAGGCCAGACGCTACATCTGAGAGGAACCAGCGATCCACTTTCGTAAGCGCGGAAAGCACTCGTTGGTCTCTGGCCATGCGCACGAGCGAGGACACTACGTCCTCAATGCTCTCTCCGCGCAATCCCAGGCTTGCGAGCTTCGCGCCTACGGGCATAGGCAGCCCGTAGTCCTCAAGTTCAGCGATGAACGCGGGAAGGTAGAGAGACTCAATCTCTCGAATGACGTACTCATAGTTGGATGCTCGTTCGTCTCGGTCCTGAGCGACTTCACGTTGGATCGAGCTTGCGGCGCGCAACATGGATGGGATCTTGAAGCCCATCCAGTTGCGCTGAAAGCTGAGCACATCATCGACTACGTTGCTGCGCGTCTGACCTGGGCGCATGTATGGCAACGCCGCATCAACCAGTGACCGCACATCGCCTCGAGCGGCCCTTGCCGCACCGAGCTTCGCAAGTATAGATTTAGCATTCTCTCCGCTTCGATCGCGTCCAATAATCAACTCGTCATACCCGAGCGAGACAACCGCCGCCAATTGCTCCCGGGTCGGGGTGCCGCTCCAAGACAGGTCCCGAAATTCGCCTGTTCCAGCCTCGCGCATGTGACGTGCGGCACCGATCTGAAGTAGCGGATCCAGACCTCGGTTCCGGCGGATCGTGTCGATCGAGAGAACGTCCTGCTCAAGGACATCGCGTAGTTTCTCGGCGGATTCCTCGGTCAGCTCAGACAGGTCGAGCTGGATCAAAGTTGCAAGGGACGCTGCTGGGGACTGTGATTCGATTGGAACATCGACTGTCGAGGTCTCCGGTTCAGGTTGATCGGCGTAGGAGACAACCCGGCCAACAAAGTGTTTGAGCATACGTCCGGCTCTGCCCCGGATGTTGGAGAAAGTGAAGAAGTCGATCGGCTTGCGATCGATCTTCTTGTCATAGATTACGACGTTCCTCGCTACTGTGTTCACACCCTCGATCAGTGTTGTGGTGCAAACAAGCCGATCGATCTTTTCCATCGCGAATAGGCGAACCATCGCTCGCTGCAAGCTTCGAGGCATCGGGCCGGTGTGTGTACCTACTCCTCCGCGTAGGGCCTTGACAACGAGCCATTCGGGGTCGTAATGCTCTGCGATCCAGTCGGCGATATCGATCACGAGTGGGTCAGCAGCTCCTGTGGCGAGCTCGAATGCAACCTCATTCGCACGCCCCGGGCTGCTCACGAAGATCAGGCTCGGCCCATCGGCCTCTTCGTCTAGGAACCGCTTCATGTCAGAGAGTCGGTCTTCGATGTGGGATCTGTCCTCGACATCAACGACTACGGGATTGAAGTCCGATGTAATGAAAGATTCAGACAGCTCGCTGTCTGAATCGAACCCTAGAGCATCGATGTTGGGGCCAAGAAGGTAGTATTGGGCTCCGGTTTTGCGGAGGAGCCGCCAGGCGATGTTGAGGTTCGATCTCCTCTTGTCGTCAGTTTCACCGTCGCCGAGCTTGTAGAACTCGTCGATAATGAAGAAATCAACCTCGGGTATCGGGTCGAGCTCTAAGAAGCGTTCTTGAGTGAGCACATAAATGTTCTTGAGCGCAGGTTGTTGGCCGGGATGCGAGACAATGGTGTACCCCGTCTCGAGCGCGACGAGTCGACGTCGGGTCTCGTCGATGAGTGAAATCGTTGGGACGATAATGACGAAGTTCTCCCATTTTCCGGACAAGACCAAAGCGTCGACGATTGCGGATTTTCCGAAGGATGTTGGGGCTGACAGAATCACACTCTCGCCATCCATGAGGCGTTCGTAGATCTTTTGCTGCTCCGCGTGGAACGTGAACCCCTGCTTGCTTAAAGATCGGGGCGAGTGATAAGCAACCGTGAGGGCCTCTGCGTCACTAACTTCATCGAGGTTCGGGGACATGTAAGGGAAGAGACCCAATCGTGCCGCCAGTGAGTCGACGATTACATTCAGAGGGCCGGTGCCCGGATACTGATCCAGGAATCGGATGAAGCGGTCTCGGGCTTCCTGCTCGTTTTCGTCAGTTAACAGCAGGTTGGAAATATCGCGCAGCACAGCGAAGTCGTTGGTCGCCATTAGATCCCTTGCAGAGCTTTCAGTTTTGCGTGCATCAGTTCCACCAATCGTGCCTTTGACTTCAGCGGAAGGAGTATCAGACGAATCTCAACTTCTAGCGGTTTCGTCAGCCGTGACTCGAACCTCGACAGCGCGGCGGTTGTCTCATCAGCCATGGCAGCAATGTAGCCGTCGCCTACGACATCGTGACTGTCGACTGCATCGCTGTCATAGGTCAGGAAGACCGGCATGACGATCGAACTCGAGATATCGTCCAGACTTCGAGCGCGCGCGATCAGGGTTTTGAACTGCTGAGCGTGTGGCCAGGAGGCGTCCACCTTGCGAGTAATGAAGACAAACTCCTTGCGTAGAAAATCGATCGCCAAGTGTGCCTGGATGTCTTTTAGGACACTGTCCATAGCGCTATCAAGCGACGAATAGAACTTCGCTTCCCCTAGCCAGATCTTCATCTCTCCGTTACTGTCGGCTACGATATGGACACTGTCGAACCCCTTGACAACGTCGTTTGAAGAGTCTTCGTAGTAGATCTTGCTAACTGCCGGTTCTGCGCCGTAGAAATCCACGAGTGCGGAGTGCAGGAGAAGCTCACCGAATTCCCCACGTCGCCGATACTTATCAGTTGAGTACACGGATACCGCCGCATCCCTAATGGATTGCATGGCCGTACTGCTGGAAACGTTCTTCGCCTCCGTATAGGTGAGCGCGAAATCCAGAAGGTGGCGATCAAAAACGTCTTCGACGAGTTGACTTGCTCTCCAGATACCCAACTCGTAACCAGCGCATAAAGCGTTAGCGGCGACGGAATTGGGCACGAGTTCGACTCGAACCTGCAGTACCGGCATACTTTGTCTTCCTCGTCGACGTAACCACCCGGTCCCACAGTATCGGTGTCCGCCCCAGACGTCCGGGATTCGACGGCGACGAGTGTGCCAGAGTCGCTCCGAGGACTACCCGCTCGGCTCGGCGACAGGCTTGTCCGCAGACGCCTACCGACGGGCGTAGGTCGTATTGGTGATCGCATACCAGGCGTGTTCATAGCCTGGCGCGTCAGCAGAGTAGGGTAGCCTCCCTCTGCGAGATCCTTCATTCGTCATTTTGCCGACACTGCGTTGACACCCTCGGCAAGGCCTCGTCAGCAGCGTGACTTAGCGTCAGAGACCGCGCCGAACAGGGTAAATGCGAACGGATGAAAGCAATCTATAGAACAGCAAGTAGCATTCACGCCTTCTCCGCGGATTTGCGGGGCAAACCCGCGAATCCTTGCTACCAGCGGCCGTTGCGCGGCTTCGGCTGGCAGATCGGGCACGTGTACGAGGAGCGGTTCATGAATTGCTCGCGTTTGATCACGCCCGGAAGTCCAACGGCGGAACAACGCATGCACGGCTCGCCCTCCCGGCCGTAGGCATCCAAGGACCGCGCGAAGTATCCCGAAGCTCCGTTGACATTGACGTAGAGCGAATCAAAGCTCGTCCCACCGGCGGCGAGGGCGTCGCTCATGACTTCCTTCGCGGCGTCGACGAGCCTCACGGCATCGGCCCGCTTGAGGGTGTCTGTCGGCTTGGCATAGTGGAGCCTGGCCCGCCAGAGAGCTTCATCGGCGTAGATGTTGCCTATCCCGGAGATGACACCCTGATCCAACAGTGCGCGTTTCAGTCCGGTCTTGCGGGCTTTGACCTTGCGGTAGAACTCGTCAAAGGAAAAGTGCGCGTCCAGCGGATCGCGGGCGATGTGCGAGGCTTCTTCGGCAATTTCAGGAAGGGGCGTCTCGCCCTGGCCGCCGGGGCCGCCGTCGGACGTCGGTACAAGGGAAGTGACAAACAGTCCGCCGAAGATCCGCTGGTCCACAAACCGCAACTCCTCGGGCATGCCGTCCGAGCTGCTAAGACGGAGACGGACTTTGAGGTGCTTCTCATCGGGGACCGCAGGGTCCTGCATGAGGAGCTGCCCGCTCATACCGAGGTGCGCCATCAGCGCGACGCCGGGCGTCGTTTCGACGGACACTGCCCCGCCTGGCGGTTCGGCAGCGTTGCCCGCACTGCGGGGTTCCTCGGTTCGCAGGGGCATCCACAGGAACTTACCGCGGCGGACGACATCCAAAACCGTGGAGTTCTCAAGGTTGCCGATAAAGTCCTCTGTGCCCAAGGCGTGGCGGCGGATGGAACGGGGATCCAGGACCTCCACGGCCGTGATGGTCCGGCCGCGCACCCAACGTGCCAGGCCGCGGCGGACCACTTCGACTTCGGGCAGTTCCGGCATGTGGAATCAGGCGCTATGCGCAGGATCAGCCGGAGAGTCGCTTTTGCTGTTCAGCGTGACCTTGCCGTTGAGGGTGCGCCACGCATCTGCGGCGGCTTCCTGCTCGGCTTCCTTTTTGGAGTGGCCCGTGCCTTTGCCGTAGGCGGTGCCGCCGATCTGGAGCACTGCCTCAAAGCTGCGTGCGTGGTCCGGGCCGGAGCCTTCGACTGCATAGTAGATGGACCCGAGCTGACGGCTCGCGGCAAGCTCCTGCATGCTGGTCTTCCAGTCGGTGCCGGCACCGAGTGCTGCGGCGTCCTTGAGCAAGGGCCCGACGAGCCGCATGACGAGCTGCCGGGCGGTCTCAATGTCGTTGGAAAGATAGGTGGCGCCGATGAGCGCTTCCATGGTGTCCGCAAGGATTGAAGACTTGTTCTTACCGTCGGTGAGCCTTTCGCCCTGCCCGAGGTAGATGAATTCGCCGATGCCGAGGTCCCGGCCGATACCCGCCAACGCGCGGGTGCTGACGACGGCGGAGCGTCGCTTCGCCAGGTCGCCTTCCGGCAGCGCCGGGTTGTCGCGGTACAGCGAATCGGTCACGGAGAAGCCCAGGATGGAGTCGCCCAGGAACTCGAGGCGCTCATTGGTGGGAATCCCGCCATTTTCATACGCGTATGAACGATGTGTCAGAGCAAGACGAAGCGTCTCGGCGTCAATGGAGACACCGAGACGCTTCAGAAGCTCTTCAGTTGAAGACATCCTTTGTCAGCCTTTTGGCGGATTTAGACGTCAGCGACCTTGCGGCCCTTGTATTCAAGGAACAGCGCGGTCCCGGCAGAGTCGGTTACGACCTTTGCCTGGTGCGGCAGGCTGTAAACAACCTGGCCGTTTTCGATGGTCTTGACCAAGTTGGGGGCAGTTGCCTTCCACTGGGCACGGCGGGCGCGTGTATTTGCGCGAGACATTTTCCGCTTGGGAACAGCCACGGCTATCTCATTTCTCTTTTAGTCAGCACTTACTAATCAGTTTGCCGGTCGGTCTTAGCCAGTTCAGCTAGGGCAGCCCAGCGAGGATCCAGGTCCTCGTGGTGGTGCCCCGGCTCGTCTTCCAGACGCACTCCGCATATTGAGCAGAGGCCCTGGCAGTCTTCCCGGCACACCGGCTGGAACGGCAGCATGGTTACAACCGCGTCCCGCAACACCGGTTCAAGATCGATTAGATCGTGCTCGACTCGACGTTGCTCTTCATCGTCTTCTTCGTCCGAAAGCTCGACGCCCTCATAGAAGAAAAGTTCTTGCACATTGACCTCAAGGTCATACGCAAGGGGATCCAGGCATCGTCCGCATTCGCCCTTGACTTCAGCGAATACGGTTCCAGATACCAGAATTCCTTCGTGTACGGCCTCAAGCCTCAGGTCGAGCTCGATATCCGAGCCTTCCTGAACGCCAATGAGTGCCACGCCAAGGTCACTTGGCGCGGGTACATGTTCCGTGAGCGTCCGCATGCTTCCTGGACTACGTCCGAGGTCCTTGACGTCCAGCGTCAAAGGCGAACTTGCATCTCGCTTAATGAGAACTCCTGTAGAACATATGACCGACGTACCATCTTAGCCTGAACGCGTGAGCGGACTCAAACCGGGTCAATTACAACGCGTTCTGCCCGAGGTACCGATCCAGCTTACCCGTTGCGGAGCTACTCCGCTGCCGACCCGCCAGCGAGGAGCCTCTTGAGCACCGATTTAGGCACGAAATCGGAGACATCGCCGCCCAAAAGGAAGATTTCCTTGATGAGCGTGGAGGACAAATGGAGGTAGTGGGCCTCCGCCGGAAGGAAGACAGTCTCGACGCCGGACAATTGGCGGTTCATGGTGGCCATGGGAAGTTCGTAGTCAAAATCCGAGGACGAGCGCAGGCCCTTCACGATCGCCGAAATTCCCCGGTGCCTGCAGTATTCGGCGAGCAGCCCCTCACCCATCGGCTCCACGATGATGCCCCGCAATGAAGCGAGGGTCTCCCGTGCCATGTCCATGCGTTCTTCCAGGCTGAAGCGGTACTTCTTCGCGTAGTTGGTGGACACGGCGACGACGACTTCATCGAACAAGCCGGCGGCCCTTGCGATGACTTCCAGATGTCCGTGGTGGATGGGGTCGAAGGAGCCAGGGCACACAGCGCGTCTCATGGTTCGAACCTACCCCATCCGGGGCCGCAGGCACTATGGCGATAGCATGGCTGAAACGGCGGGCCGGACGAGCCGGAAGCCAGCACCCAGGAAGGCAGCCCCACAGTGACGAGCCCGGCCTCTCTCAGCCAGAACACGTCCGCCGCGCCATGGCAGCGAGCCGCCAGCGGCGCCAACCTGCTTTCGGCCGACGGCAGCCTCGGAGTGACCATCTTCGAAGAGATGACCACCCTCGCAATGTCCACCGGAGCCATCAACCTGGGCCAAGGATTCCCGGACGAAGACGGGCCGGCGGAAATCAAGGCAGCAGCGCAGGCAGCCATCACGGCGGGAGCCAACCAGTACGCGCCAGGCAAAGGGATCCCCGAACTTCGCGAGGCCATCGCCGCACACCAGGAACGCTTCTACCGACTGACCCCGGACCCGCAGACCGAGGTCATTGTGACCACCGGGGCCACTGAAGCCATCGCCGCCGCACTGCTCGCATTCATCGAACCCGGCGACGAGGTCCTGACCTTCGAGCCCTTCTACGACTCCTATGGCGCCATCATCGGACTCGCCGGGGCCAAGCATGTGACCGCTCCCTTGCTGGCGCCGGACTTCCTTCCGGACGTGGACGCGATGGAATCGGCATTCAGTGAGCGCACGAAGGTTGTGCTCCTCAACAATCCGCACAATCCCACGGGCGCGGTTTTCCCTCGCGAGGTGCTGGAACGCGTCGTCGAGCTCGCGCGGAAATACGATGCCTTGATCCTCAGCGATGAAGTCTACGAGCACCTCACCTTCGGTGTGCTGCACCTTCCGGTCGCCGGCATCCCGGGAGCGGCCGAACGAACTGTCACGATTTCCTCGGCCGGCAAGACGTTCTCGTTCACCGGCTGGAAGATCGGCTGGCTTAGCGGACCGGCGCACCTTGTGGCGGCGATCCGCACGGTCAAACAATTCCTCAGCTACAGTTCCGGGACGCCGTTCCAAAGTGCGATCGCGGTAGGCCTTGCCCTTCCCGATGAGTTCTACACCGGCATCGCGTCCACTCTCCAGCACAAGCGGGACATCCTGGCCGAGGGACTGCGGGCCGCGGGCTTCGGCGTCTACACGCCGCAGGGAACATACTTCATCAACGTTGACACCGAGCCTCTCGGCATCGACGACTCCGTGGACTTGGCCCGACGACTGCCCGGGCTCGTGGGAGTGGCGGCCATCCCCGTTCCCGTGTTTTGTCACGCGGAAGGCGCGGAAAGGACGCGCAGCCTTCTCCGGTTCGCGTTCTGCAAGAAGACCGAAGTACTGGAAGAAGCGGCCGCCAGGCTGGCCACCCTTCGGGACAAGCTCTGACTGTGTCAACCGGCCAAAACCACGAGGGACGGCGCTTCCTGCGAGCAACCGGCCAACATGCCGCAATCGAGGCCGACACGCTGATTGACGGCGCCTACATCCTGCGCATCGGCGACGCAGAGCAATCCCATGTCAATCTCGCGGAGCCCACGGAAATCTTCTACGAGTACCTCCGCAGGATCGGCCATGTGGTGGATCTGCTCGCGCCAGAAGGGCAAGCCATCGCTGCCCTCCATCTCGGCGCGGGGGCCTTGACCCTGGCCCGCTACATCGAGGCGACGAGGCCCGGCTCGGAACAACACGCCGTCGAACTCGAACGTGAATTGCTCGACTTCGTGCTGCAGAAGTTGCCCATGCCGGACGGCACCCGCTTGGAGACGCATATTGGAGACGCACGCGAAACCCTCGCCGAACTGCCCGCGGAACTCGAGTTCGACGTCGTGATCCTGGACATCTTTTCCGGTCCCGAGGCGCCGGCACACATAGCCTGCCAGGAGTTCTATGAAGAGGCCGCGGCGCGGCTCCGGCCCGATGGAGTGCTCATCGTCAATGTCGGCGACGAAGCGGCCCTGACCCTGGTGCGCAGCCAAGCCGCCGCGATGCGACGTGCGATGCCCGACGTTGCGGCGTTCGCCGAAAGCGGCATGTTCGCCGGCCGGTACCCCGGCAACATCATCCTGGTGGGGACGCGCCGGCCGTGGCCAGCCGAATGGACAGTGGAACTCCTCGCCCGTGGGCCGCACCCCGCGGCGGTGCTCAGCGGAGTGGAGTTGGACCGGCTAACGGGCTAGCGCCGCCTCTCGGGCTCGCGCTAGACGGGTTCGGCGAACCAGAGCTTGGTTTCGCCGTACTTCTTGTCGGCAAACCGTTCGAGGGTGTCCGGCCAGTCCGGTTCCGGGGACCGTGAGGAACGCTCGACGACGACCACCGCGCCTTCATCGAGGTGGAAGGCGAGCTTGTCGAGGACAGCCTTCAGGGAAGGCTCATCCAAGGGATAGGGCGGATCCAGGAACACGAGGTCCCAGAGAACGTCATCCGCCGCGCGTTCCAGGAAGGACTCCACTTTGGAACGAGTGACGGAGACAATCCTCCGTCCCAGCACCTGGTTGGCCATGTCGGCGTTTCGCTGGCAGACCTCGGAGGCGCGTGCATCGGATTCCACGAGTTCGGCCGAGCGCGCGCCCCGGCTGGCACTTTCGATGCCGAGGGACCCCGAACCCGCGTAAAGATCCAGCACCCGGGCGTCGTCGATGGCATCGAGAGCCTCGAGCCGCGAGAACAACGCCTCCTTGACACGGTCCGTCGTCGGCCTGGTGGCGTTTCCAGGGACGCTGACCAACGGATTGCCGCCGACCACGCCGGCAATGATCCGGCTCACCGGCCAACTCCCGGGACGGAGCACACAGGCGTGCCTTCAAGCGTGGATTCCTTAGCCGCGTTCAAGGAACGCCTCCTTTTCGGGGTTCAGATATTCGTCAATCGCGGCTGCCAGGGCCTGTTGGCCGTCCAGCCCGGGATCGTCCGCGACGAGCCGCTGGGCATCGGTGCGGGCGCGGGCGATCACGTCCTCATGCTCCAGGACGCGCAACAGCTTCAGGGTGGAGCGCCCACCGGATTGCGAGGCGCCAAGGATATCGCCTTCGCGGCGCAGCTTGAGGTCTTCCTGGGAAAGTTCGAAGCCGTCGGTAGTCGACGCAACGGCATCAAGGCGCCTGCGGCTCGGATGGCCGGGTTCGAGCGTCGTGACCAGCAGGCACGTGCCGGGAAGGCCGCCGCGGCCCACCCTCCCGCGCAGTTGGTGGAGTTGCGAAATGCCGAAACGGTCGGCATCAAGGATCACCATCAGCGTGGCGTTATGGACATCCACCCCCACCTCGATCACTGTGGTGGACACCAGCAGCTGGGTCTGGTTGGCGGTGAACGAGGCCATGGTTTCGGACTTGAGGGCCGGATCCTGCCGTCCGTGGAGGGGCTCCACACGGACGCCGCGCAGGGCAGGCTCCTGGCTGAGCGTTTCGACGACGGCGTTCACCGAAGCGAGCTCACGCGCCGGGCCCTCTTCCGAAAGTTCGGCGTCGCTTGGTTCCGCTTCGCCCGGGCTGAAGTCGCCGTCGTCGTCGTCTCCGATCTTGGGACACACGACGTACACCTGGTGGCCGGCGTCGATCTCTTCCCGCGAGCGTTTCCAGATCCGGCCCGCCCAGCCCGGGTTTTCCGCAAGCCCGACGACGTGGGTGGAGATAGGCGCGCGGCCTGCGGGGAGTTCGTCCAGCACGGACGTTTCGAGGTCGCCGAAGACGGTCATGGCAACAGTGCGCGGAATCGGAGTGGCGGTCATCACCAGCAGGTGGGGCGGCCGGTTGGCCTTGGCACGCAAGGCGTCGCGCTGCTCCACCCCGAAGCGGTGCTGCTCGTCCACCACGATCAGCCCGAGATCCTGGAACGAGGTTTTGTCACTTAGCAGCGCATGGGTGCCGATCACAATGCCGGCATTGCCCGAGGCCGCGTCCAGCATGGCTTGCTTGCGGTCCGCCGTCGGCATGGAGCCCGTCAGCAAGGCGAGCTGAACGGACCCGGGGCCATTCCCGGCCTCGCTGTCCAACAATCCGGTCCCGCCCAGCATCCCGGCGCCTCCGAACAAACCGTCCCGGGCCAGCGGGCCCAGGGTCCTCCGGATGGAATCGAAGTGCTGTGCCGCGAGGACCTCCGTGGGGGCGAGAAGTGCCGCCTGCCCTCCGGCATCCACCACTTGCAGCATGGCCCTCAAGGCCACGATCGTTTTTCCGGAACCAACTTCGCCCTGCAGCAAGCGGTTCATGGGCGAGTCCTGTGCCAGCTCGTGGGAAAGCGTCTTTCCGACGGCGGCCTGGCCGGCAGTCAGCGTGAACGGCAGCTGCCGGTCGAAGGCAGCAAGGAGCCCTTCGGGCACGGGCCGACGAGCGGTGGCCTCTTCGGCGGCCAGCTGGGCCCGGCGCCGCGCCAGGGCAGTCTGCAGAACCAGTGCTTCCTGGTAGCGGAACCGGTCACGGGCACGCTGCCAATCCGCCGCCGTTTCCGGCGAATGGATCAGCCGGTACGCTTCCCCTACCCCTAGGAAGTTCTCCCGGGACGCAATTTCGGCAGGCAGCGGATCCTCGATGCTGTCCACATCGATGGTGTCCAGCAGCGTGGTGATGACCTTGTGGATGGACCAACTGGTGAGCTTCGCGGTGGCCGGATACACGGGAATGGGCATGGCCGCCAGCTTTTCCGGATCGACGGAACCGGCCAGCTCCGGGTCCTCGTCGAGCAGCATGAAGTCCGGATTGGTCATGCCCAAGGATCCACCGTAGCGGCTCACCTTGCCGGAGAACATCACGCGGCGGCCCGGCTGAAGCTCGCTGCGGGCGCGGAAACCGTTGAAGAAACTGATTTTCAAGGTTCCGGGAATCTGCTCACCGCTGGCCTCGTCCGTGACTACGACGTCCGTCAACGATCCGCGCCTTGCCCGCATTTGCCGGGTGGAATTGGACAGGACCCTGGCAATGAGGGTGGCCTCTTCATCCAACGGCAGTTTACTGATGGGCGTGAGCTCCCCGCGGCTCAGGTAGCGGCGGGGAAAATAGTTCAATAGCTCCCCGACAGTGTCCAGGCCAAGGTGCTTGTCGATGACCGATGCGGAGCGTTTGCCGATCCTCCGCTCAAGGGGAAGGTGAAGCTCAGTATTCATGCCCGTGCTGGCCTGCCGGAAGGCCTGGGTCGCGCGGCATCGAGAGCTCGCTGACGGAGATGTCGGTGGGCTCGCCGAGTGAGCGGATGACTGCCACGGCTGGTTCAGCGTCCGGAACGTGGACGTGCACGCGCCACCGGTAGCTGGCTTCTGCGGCGTCCTCATCGTCATCGTCTTCGTCCGCGGGATCATTCTGTCCGGACGGGCTGCCCACCGGGTTCGCGCTGCCCACCTGGCTCATGATGACGGAGTCGCCCAGTTCGTCCAATCGCTGACGGAGCGTGGCAGCGGCCAGCGGTGAAAGGCTGATGGTGCACATGACCTCGACGCCGTCGTCGTCCGGCATTCCGGCGTGGATGTGCGGATCCTGCAGGTCATAGCCGTGCAGGCCGTCCAGGAGTTCATCCTGGAGTTCTTCGCCGAGCACGGCCGAACGAAGGCAGTCCAGGATCAGCAACATACCCACCCCGCCCGCGTCCACTACATGGGCGGCGTGCAGCGGGGCGAGTTGGTCCTCGGTCCGGACTACCGCATCCAGCGCCGCATTGACGGCGGCATCGAGGGCCAGTCCCAGCGCTTGGTTGCTGTCATCGCCGTTGTGCGCAGTGTCGCATTCGCCCGCTGCCCTGGCGGCGGCTTCGAGAACGGAGAGCATGGTGCCCGGTACCGGCTCGCTCAAGGCAGACCAGGCCCGGATCTGGGCCCGGTTCAGTGCGGCGGCAAGCAGGGGCGCACTGAGGCGCGTGTGCCCGGCCAGCGGCTCAGCAACGGCGCACAAAAAGACGGCGAAGAGTGTTCCTGAGTTACCACGGGCCTGCTCCATGGCCGCGCGTCCTGCCGCGGCCAGAACGGCGCCGACGTCGTTTACCGGTTCGTCCGCGGTGGAACGATCGGCGAAAGCCGCCGCAGCGGCGCGGACTGTGAGGTAGAGGTTGGTGCCGGTGTCGCCATCTGCCACCGGGAAGATGTTGATGGCGTTGAGGCGGTCGCTGTGGTTTCCGAGCGTCGTCTCCGCTTTGCCCAGCCACCGCTTCATGGCGTGCGTATTGGCGGCAATCTTAGTCTGCAAAGTGATCCCATCCCACGGTGTCAGCGGGGATTCCCGCTATCCGGACGCCGCTGTGCTGTCCTTCGGCAACGGCCTGGATCGAGCCTATCGCAGTGAAGCCGGAAGGTAGCTGAACATTAGCTGGAAATGTCGCCAGCAGGCCATGGTCCTCTCCGCCCCCCAGGATCCAGCCCATGGGATCGTGGCCAAGCGGAGCCGAGGCAGCTTCCAATGGAGTGGCGAGGGCCTTGAGCGCGATGGGGTCGAAGTCGAGTGCCACGCCACTGGCTTCGGCGAGGCGGGCGCCGTCGCGCAAAAGCCCGTCGGAGACATCCATCATGGCCGTTGCTCCTGCCCTGGCACCCAGCGGTCCTGCGGCAAGAGGCGGCTGCGGCCTGCACTGGCTGTCCATGAGTGCGCGCTGGGCAGCATTCAGCTTGCCCACGGGTATGGTGCTTTCGAGCAGGGCCAGGCCGGCTGCGGCGCGTCCAACAGTTCCGGCAAGGGCCAAGGTGTCTCCCGGACTTGCCCCGGAGCGCAGGACAGCAGGGAGCCCGTGCATTGTCCCGACGACGGCGACCGTCACCGCGATTTCGCGGCCACGGCCCAGGTCTCCCCCGGCAACCGAACAGTCGGCAGCCCCCAAGCCGACAATGCCGGCCGTCAGGCCATCCGCGAAGTCCTCGACCCACTGCACGGTAGTGTCGGGCGGCATGGTCAAGCTGACGACGAGGGACACTGCGGTACCGCCCATCGCGTTGATGTCGCTGAGATTCTGCGCTGCCGATTTCCAGCCGACGTCATACCCCGTGGTCCGGTATCCGTTGTTCCATTCCAGGCGGAAGTCCTGGTCCTGGGTCTGGGTGTCGATGGAAATGAGGGTCCGGCCATCCGGCGCGGCGACGACGGCGGCATCGTCCCCCGGCCCGAGCAGCACGCTGCTGCTGGGGTTCAGGCGCGGAAAGATGCGCGCGAGGAGCTCGCCTTCGGAAAGCTCGCCGACAGTCTGTTGTTCTATGGACACAGCTCTACGCTATCGCGAACCGCCGACAACAAAGGGCTGTCCCTTCGCGTCCGTTGCCCCGATCCTCGGTTTGCCGGAGCCGCGATAGGCTTGATCAATGCAACAAACGAAAGCCGCTGTGTACGTCCGCGCCCTCTGTTCTTTGACAGCCGCGGCGGTTTCGGTCCTTACGCTTGCAGCCTGCTCTCCCGTCGCCGACGTGAAGCCTGCGGCTGATGCCGCGAATGCTGCCTGCGCACCCATGATGGTGTCGCTCCCGGACACCATCGGCAACGCCGCCCTGCGGAAGACCAACAGCCAGGCCACGGCGGCATGGGGCGACCCGTCAGTGTTGATTCTGCGTTGCGGCGTCAATGTGCCCGGCCCCACGACGGACCGTTGCGTCACCGTCAACGACGTCGACTGGGTCATCAAGGAAGGCGACCCGGTATGGACCCTGACTACCTACGGGCGCGAGCCCGCAACTGAAATCCTCATGGACCCGAACAAGATCAGCTCCGCCACGGTCCTTGCCGATCTGGCACCCGCCGCGGCGAAAATCAAGGCCGTTCGCAAGTGCGTCGGTCAGCCGGAGCTGCTGCAGAACCTGCCCACGACTACTCCTGGCAAGTAGCCGGCGCCGCCCTGCCGGTTGTTAGCGCGGGCCTGTTATTAGCCGGGCCGGCTATCAGCGCAGGCCGGTTTTGCGGTTGAGCGCCAGGTAGATGAGTTCGTCGATCAACTCGGCATAGCCCAGCCCGGAAGCCGCCCACATTTGCGGATACATGCTCTTCGGGGTGAATCCGGGCATCGTGTTGATCTCGTTGATGATGAGTTCGCCGTCCGGAGTGTAGAAGAAGTCCACGCGGCTCAGGCCTTCTGCACCCACAGCATCGAACGCAGCCGCCGCGAGCTCGCGGACGCGCGCAATGGCCTCGTCCGGAATATCGGCGGGGCAGCTAAGGGCCGCGGCTCCGTCCTCCACATACTTGGCGTTGAAGTCGTAGAATTCGTGTTCCCCGGGAGCGACGGCGATTTCCCCCGGCATGGAGGTTCGAGGAGCCGATGCGCCACGTCCTTCAAGGACGGCGCACTCGATCTCACGGCCCACAATGCCGGCCTCGATCACCAGCTTGAGGTCGTGCCGCCGTGCTTCTTCAATGGCTGCGTCCAGCTCATCCATGGAGTCCACTTTGGAAATTCCCATCGAGGAACCGGCGCGGGCGGGCTTCACGAAAACCGGGAATCCGAGGCGATCCACGCGCTTGCGCACGGCTTCGGCGTCGTTGATCCATTCACGGTCAGTGACGGCGACATACGGTCCCACCGTCAGTCCGGCGGCTTCGAAAACGACCTTCATGAAATGCTTGTCCATGCCGACGGCGGATGCGAGGACTCCGGCTCCCACGTAACGGGTGTCGGACAGCTCCAAGAGGCCCTGGATGGTGCCATCCTCGCCCCAAGGGCCGTGCAGGAGCGGAAACACGACATCCACGGAGCCCAGTTCCTCAGGCACCGCATTCGGTGCCGTGACGATCAATTGGTGGGCTCCACCAACCTCAGCGAGGGTTACGGTCCTCCCGGAGGGCAGCACCTCAGGCAGGGCCGACGCGCTCAGCGACCACTGGCTGATGTCAGCGGAAGGGATCACCCACTGCCCCGACTTGGCTATCCCGATGGGGATGACGTCGTACTTGCTCTTGTCGATGGCGCCCATGACCCCGGCCGCCGTCACGCAACTGACGGCGTGCTCGCTGGATCGGCCGCCAAAGAGTACGGCGACGCGAGGCCGCCTGTGTTCGGCCGGCTTCGCGGACTCGGCAGCTCCAGCAGGAGCGGCAGTTCCGGCAGACAGGGATTCTTCGGTCACAGTCAGTAATCGCCTTCGGACTTCAGGGAGCGGGCCAGGAGTCTGGGCCCAAGTTCATCAACGGACAGTTTGCCTTCGAGGACGGCTACCACGGCCGCGGTGATCGGCATGTCGACACCGAGTTTTCCGGCTAGTTCGTAGACAGCGTACCCGGATTTAATGCCTTCCGCCGTCTGCGTCATACGCTCGGTGACCTGGTCCAAGGTCAAACCTTCGCCGAGCAATCGTCCCGCCGTGTGGTTCCGGGACAGGGGCGAAGAGCAGGTAGCCACGAGGTCCCCCAGCCCGGCAAGGCCTGCCATCGTGCGCGCCTCGCCACCCAAGGCAAGGGCCAGTCGGGAGGTCTCCGCAAGGCCCCGCGTGATCACCGAGGCCTTGGTGTTGTCGCCCATTTGCTTGCCTTCGCAGATACCGACGGCCAAGGCGATCACGTTCTTCACGATCCCCCCGATTTCGACGCCGACCACGTCGTTGCTCGTGTAGGGGCGGAAGTACGGTGCGGTGCAATAGAGCGCGAACGATGCAGCCGTAGCTTCGTCGCTGCAGGCCACGACGGAAGCCGTCGGTTCCTGGCGAGCGATCTCCATTGCCAGGTTTGGCCCCGAAACAACGGCCACCCGCTCCTGCGGAATCTCGAGTTCCTCGGAAATGACCTGGCTCATGCGGGAATCCGTACCGAGTTCAAGGCCCTTCATGAGGGAAACGACCACGGCGCCAGGGGCAACCAGTGGTTTCCATTTGCGTAGTTGTAGCCGCAGCGACTGCGCCGGCACCGCCAAAATCACGATTCCGGCGCCCGCGAGGACCTCTCCCACATCTGTTGAGGCCGTGATGGAATCAGGCAGCTCTATGTCCTTCAAGTACTGGACGTTGCGGTGCTCCGCATTGATTTGCGCAACCACTTCGTCCCGCCGGCCCCAAATGCGGATACTGCGCTCCGCGCCGGTGGCAATTGCGGCATCCGCCAGGACCTTTGCGAACGTCGTGCCCCAGGATCCCGCTCCAAGCACGGCGACAACACCTGTGTCGGCTATGAGTTCTTCCCCTGAGGTCACTTCTGTCCGTCCGTGCCGTCGGCGCCCGAGGTTCCTTCAGTCGCTTCGAAGCGGCCGTGCTTCGACTGGTTGTGGGCGGCAGGGTCCCAGCGTTCCTTGGGCGGTTCTTCCCCACGCAAGGTTGCAAGGAGCTCCGTGATGGCGTCCATGATGACGTCCGTAGCCTCAACCAGGGTGGCCCGGTCCAGTGGCCGGCCTTGGAAAGCACTGAGATCCACGGGATCGCCGACCAAGATGCGGGAAGTCTTCCGCGGGAAGACATGCAGGCGCTTGGCGTACCGGGGGAACACCTCTTGCGCACCCCAATGGGCAACGGGAACCACGGGAGCACCGGTCTGGAGTGCCAGGCGCGCCGCTCCCGTGTGACCCTTCATCGGCCACAAATCCGGATCGCGCGTCAGGGTGCCCTCCGGATAGATGATGATGGCGCCACCGGCATCCACCACTTCCTGGGCGGCTTGCAACGAGCGGTTCGCCCCCGTCGTCGAACGCTCTACAGGAATCTGGTTCGCGGCGCGCAACAGGCTACCCAAGACGGGGACCTTGAAGAGGCCCGCTTTCGCGAGGAAATGCGGTGGACGCTTCATGTTGTAGAGCATGTGCCCCACGACAATGGGGTCGATCTCGGTGCAGTGATTCGGCGCGGCGATGAAGCCACCCGCGGGGAGCTTTTCGGTCCCCTCCCACTTCTTGGCCATGAGGATGTTCATGATCGGTCGCGCAATTCCCGCAAGAACAGCGAACATGGCACGGCTCTGGGCCGATTCCTTCAAGGTGTCCCCCGTTACTTGGATTCGGTGAGGTCGAAATCGGCGCCCAGCCCGGCGAGCTTTTCAGTGAAGCGCTCGTAGCCGCGGTTGATGATGTCGATCCCGGTCACCCTGGACGTGCCGGTCGCGGCGAGCGCCGCAATAAGGTGGCTGAATCCACCACGGAGATCGGGGATGTCGATGTCGGTGCCCCTCAGCGGAGTGGGTCCCGAGACGACGGCGGAATGCAGGAAATTGCGCTGGCCAAAGCGGCATGGCACACTCCCAAGGCATTCGCGGTGGACCTGAATGGTTGCGCCCATGCGGGTCAGCGCATCGGTGAAGCCGAAGCGGTTTTCGTACACGGTTTCGTGGACAATCGACACGCCTTCAGCCTGGGTCAAGGCGACCACCAGTGGCTGTTGCCAATCGGTCATGAAGCCCGGGTGCACATCGGTTTCAAGGACGAGCGGGCTCAGCTTTCCGCCGGGGTGGTAGAAACGGATGCCGTCCTCGCGGATATCCATTCCGCCGCCCACCTTGCGGTAGGTGTTGAGGAAGGTCATCATGTCCCTCTGGGAAGCACCCTCCACGAAGATGTCTCCGCGGGTCACCAGGGCAGCGGAAGCCCACGACGCCGATTCATTGCGGTCTGCCAGTGCGCGGTGGTCATAGCCACCCAAGTCTCGAACACCCTCGATCCGGATGGTGCGATCGGTCTGGACGCTGATGATGGCACCCATCTTCTGCAGCACAGCGATGAGGTCGATGATTTCCGGTTCTGTAGCGGCACCGCTCAGTTCGGTGATGCCCTCGGCGCGAGTGGCACTCAGCAGGACTTGTTCGGTGGCTCCCACCGACGGGTACGGGAGTGAGATCTTGGCGCCGTGGAGACCCTTGGGAGCGGAAATGTGGATACCGCCCGGGCGCTTTTCGACGACGGCGCCAAACTGGCGGAGCACGTTCAAGTGGTAATCGATGGGCCGGTCGCCGATCTTGCAGCCGCCGAGATCGGGAATGAACGCTTCGCCGATGGCATGGATCAACGGACCGCACAGCAGGATCGGGATACGGGAGTCCCCGGCGTGGGCGTCGATCGCGGTGCTGGACGCGGTCTTCGCATTCTTGGGATCCAGGGTGAGATCACCGGTGACGGGATCCTTCTGAACAGTCACGCCATGGAGCTGCAACAGGCTGGTGACGACCTCCACGTCCTTGATTTCCGGGACGTTCCGCAGCACCGAGGGTTCGTTGCCGAGGAGGGAAGCCACCATGGCCTTGGGAACAAGGTTCTTGGCACCTCTGACGGTGACGCGGCCGGTCAAAGGGACGCCGCCGCGGATTGTCAGAACACTACTCATCTATACCGGTTTCCTCACGAGTTGATGCCCCCACACTTACGAAGGCTCCAGCTAAGCATAAAAGCTGACGTTACCGATTCGAAATGGAGGGGCGTGGCGAAGGCGGGTTTTCAGCGACGCGGGGTCACTTACGGCCCATGTTGCCGCCCGGCATGGGCCGTAAGTGACCCCGCGTTCGTGCCCGATCCATGGATAACCCCTCATTCCAACCCGAACGACGACCGCGGAGGGCGCCCGCGCAATGAACCGGTACGGATTCGCCGGGGTTTGTATCTTCCTGTCAGCCGCTGGATGGAGCTTGAGGATTGACCGTAGTCCGCTGGATGTGGCCGGAAGCGCAAGACGGTGCCGAGCTCTTGTTGAAGCTGCACAACGCCGGAACAGGCCATGACCATATCCTGCGAAACGCGTCACGCACACGAAAAGGACCGGCGCACCCGTTCTTTCGGGTGCACCGGTCCTTTCAAGGTGCGGAAGCTAGTCAGGCAGCCTCCGGTCCTCTTGGGCTGATCTACTGGATTCGCGCAGGCAGGGTTTTCGGCTTGAACGAAGGCCTCGTGGCCTCGTAGGCCGTGATGTCTTCCTCGTGCTGGAGCGTCAGTCCGATGTCATCCAGGCCTTCCAGGAGGCGCCACCGGGTGTAGTCATCGATCTCGAAGGGTGCCACGACGTTTCCGCACTCAACGGTCTTGGACACGAGATCCACCTTGACTTCGGTGCCGGGCGCGTTTTCGAGGACTTTCCAGATGAGCTCGATGTCGTCCTGGGCGAGCTCCGCCGCCAGGAGGCCTTGCTTTCCCGAGTTGCCGCGGAAAATATCCGCGAACCGCGAGGACAGCACGGCTTTGAATCCGTAGTCCTTCAGTGCCCAGACTGCGTGCTCGCGGGATGAGCCGGTACCGAAATCAGGTCCAGCCACAAGCACGGAGCCGGCGTTGAACGGTTCCTGGTTCAGGATGAAGGACGGGTCCTTGCGCCATGCTGAGAACAGCGCGTCTTCGAAACCCGTACGGGTAATCCGCTTCAGGTAGACCGCTGGAATGATCTGGTCTGTGTCCACATTGCTCTGGCGCAGCGGGACACCGATGCCGGTGTGGGTGGTGAACTTTTCCATGGGGCCCTCCTAGGCGGCGTCGGTGGTGGTGGATGCGGAAACAGAGACGGGCTCCAGGTCCGAAGGCGAGCTCAGCGTTCCGCGTACTGCGGTGGCTGCGGCGACGACCGGCGAAACCAAGTGGGTGCGGCCGCCCTTGCCCTGGCGTCCTTCGAAGTTGCGGTTCGAGGTGGATGCGCAGCGCTCTCCCGGTTCCAGCTGGTCCGGATTCATTCCGAGGCACATGGAGCAGCCGGCGAAGCGCCATTCAGCGCCGAATTCCTTGAACACTTGGTCCAGGCCTTCTGCTTCGGCCTCGAGGCGGACGCGTGCCGAGCCGGGAACCACGAGCATCCGGACCTTCGGATCCTTTTCCCGACCGCGGATGACATCGGCGGCGGCACGGAGATCCTCGATGCGGGAGTTGGTGCAGGATCCGAGGAAGACAGTGTCCACCCGAATGTCCTTCATGGGCGTGCCGGCTTCGAGGCCCATGTACTGCAGCGCGCGCTCGGCCGCCAGTTTGGCGTTCTCGTCACCGAAGTCTTCGGGGAACGGTACCGCCTCGTTGAGCGAAATGCCCTGGCCCGGGTTGGTCCCCCAGGTCACGAATGGCTCCAAGGTATCGGCGTTGAGGTCCACCTCGACGTCGAAAGTAGCGTCGTCGTCGGTGTGCAGCGTGTTCCAGTATTTGACGGCGGCATCCCACTCCTCCCCCTGCGGGGCGTGCGGGCGGCCGTACATGTAGTCGTAGGTCGTCTGGTCCGGAGCCACCAGGCCGGCGCGGGCACCGGCTTCGATAGACATGTTGCAAATGGTCATTCGGGCATCCATTGAGAGCGCCCGGATGGCCGAACCACGGTATTCCAGGACGTAGCCCTGGCCGCCGCCGGTACCGATCTTGGCGATGACTGCCAGGATGATGTCTTTCGCCGAAACGCCCGGGCGCAGGGTGCCTTCAACGTTGATGGCCATGGTCTTGAACGGCTTGAGGGATAGCGTCTGGGTGGCCATGACGTGTTCCACCTCGGAGGTGCCGATACCCATTGCGAGCGCTCCGAAGGCGCCGTGGGTCGAGGTGTGCGAATCGCCGCAGACTACCGTCATGCCGGGCTGGGTGAGGCCCAGCTGCGGGCCGACGACGTGCACAATGCCTTGTTCGGCGTCGCCGAGCGAGTGCAGCCGGACTCCGAACTCCTTGCAGTTGTTGCGCAGAGTCTGGATCTGCGTGCGGCTGGTCAGATCGGCGATCGGCTTGTCGATGTCCAGGGTCGGCGTGTTGTGGTCTTCCGTGGCGATGGTGAGGTCGGGGCGGCGCAAGGGGCGTCCGGCCAACCGCAAGCCCTCGAAGGCCTGCGGGGAGGTCACCTCATGCACGAGGTGCAGGTCGATGAACAGAAGATCGGGCTGGGCATTGGCTCCTTCGCCTTCGCCCTTGCGCACCACGTGCGCATCCCAAACTTTCTCGGCCAGTGTCTTTCCCACGGCCTGCTCCCTTCACTGCGGTTGGCTTGACTACTTCCACTGAACATCAGTGATCCAAACTTCGCCAGTGAAACAACTTGCATCTCAGATATTGAGACGGCAATATCATTACATGGACAATTCTAGTGGAGTCGGCGTCATCGATAAAGCGGCCCAAGTGCTCGACGCACTTGAGGCGGGGCCAACCACCTTGGCTCAACTTGTGGCAGCAACAGGGCTGGCCCGCCCCACGGTGCACCGGCTCGCGCTGGCGCTCGTCCACCACCGCCTCGTGAGCCGCGATATCCAAGGCCGCTTTGTCCTCGGCAGCCGCCTTGTTGAGCTTGCTTCGGCGGCCGGTGAAGACCGGCTCATCGCTTCTGCGGGCCCGGTCTTGATCCAGCTGCGCGATGCCACGGGAGAGAGTGCCCAAATCTTCCGACGTCAGGGCGACTGGCGCGTCTGCGTTGCCTCTGCCGAACGTCCCATCGGCCTGCGAGACACTATTCCCGTAGGCACCCAACTCTCCATGAAGGCCGGCTCCGCCGCCCAGATCCTGCTGGCGTGGGAAGACCACGACCGCCTCCTGGACGGACTTCAGAACGCCCGGTTCACGCCGACCGTCCTGGCAGGAGTACGACGCCGGGGCTGGGCCCAGAGCCTCGGCGAACGCGAGCCTGGAGTTGCCTCGGTCTCCGCACCCGTGCGCGGCCCTTCCGGCCGCGTCATTGCCGCGGTGTCCATCTCCGGCCCCATCGAGCGCCTGACCCGCCAGCCGGGACGTCTGCATGCCGAAGTCGTCTGCAACGCCGCCCGGGTATTGACTGAAGCCCTGCGTAAGAACAACGACTAGGCGCTTCCCGTTTCTCGCCTGTTTCGCTTTGGCGCCCCATCCCGGAGATGGGCGCAGGTAGGGTAGGCGCATGAACAGCTTTGCCGTGTTCCTGCGTGGAATCAACGTGGGCGGGATCAACATCAAGATGGCCGACCTCAAAGCAGCCCTCAAGGCGTACCCTTTCGCCGACGTCAAGACCCTGCTGGCCAGCGGTAACGTGGTGCTCCAGAGCGAGCTCGACGCCTCGGCAGTCAAGGATGAGTTTGAAAAGTGCTTGAGGGAAGCATTTGGTTATGACGCCTGGGTAGTGGTCCTGACCGCCGAACGAGTTGCCGAACTGGTGGAAGCCTGCCCCTATCCGGCCGACGACAAAACGACGCACAGCTACATCACCCTCGCCTCGGACGCGGCAATGTTGGACGAACTATTCGACGCCGGCACAGCCCTCGGTGCCGCCGGGGAGGGCGGCGTCGATCAAGTCCGGCTGGGTCCCGAGGCCTCGGCTTGGCTTGCCCCGGCAGGAGGGACCCTGGACAGCCCCTTCAGCAAGCTCTCCGCAAAGGCCCGCTACAAGGCGAGCACCACTACCCGGAACCTGCGCACGCTCATCAAGGTCAGGGATGCCGCAAAGGCCCTCCAGAAGTAAGAATGAGCTGCCACGATTACCGTTCTCCCCTGTTTTGAAATAGGAAAGCGCTTCCGACGCGGCGAGTCGCATCATTCCCGGGCTTTCGCGGCGCAAGGGGAGAAACGTACGGCGCACGAAGGTTCTGGGCGTCTTACTTGAGGCAAAGAAAAATCCCCCGGAACCTGTTGGTTCCGGGGGATTCGATTGTGACCCCAGCGGGATTCGAACCCGCGTTACCGCCGTGAGAGGGCAGCGTACTAGGCCGCTATACGATGGGGCCTTGCACTCTAATTACTGCATTTTGAACGCCGCTTCCGGCATTCAAGCTGAATGAGTATTTCATACATTCAGCTTTGTTTCAAATCGGCGAACCGTTTCGAAAGCCCGAATTCCTCCACTAATGTGCGGATTATTCGGAGCTGGGATACCAGGACTCGAACCTAGAATGACGGTACCAGAAACCGTAGTGTTGCCAATTACACCATATCCCATTGGTGCTTTTAGGCCGGATTCGAAGGCGTAAACCTTCGCTCCGTGCCCCTCAGCACGAGTAATTACTTTACCCGAGACTTTCGATGGGCACAAATCGAGAACACGCGCCCGCGTCCACGTTGGTGCACGCGTCAGCGATCCACCGATGTGGATGCCGGCATGAAAAAACCCTTGCAATCGAGGGGAGCTTAGGTTTACTCTCAGTAAGTTACCAATCGGTAACCAACGCCACGCACTTGTTTCGTGGCACAGCTGCAGGCCAAGTCGCCTGTTAGCTGCGTCACATGGGGGGATCCCTGGCAGCAGCGCCGCTGTCGGGAAGTCATCGAGAGGAATTGCCCATGACACCGAACCCTGCAACTGCCACCAGAACGCGAAGCCGTGCCCAGATAATCGCTATTGCCGTACTCGCACTCCTGCTCATCGCGCTCCTTGGCTTCTATACCTTGGTCATTGGGAAGATCGCGGCAGGGTCGGCGCAGCTCAATGACGGCGCAGGTCAGGCGTCTGCCGGCGCAGGCCAGCTCAAGGACGGCGCGGCAAGGCTTGCGGGCGGAGCTGCGGAAGCCGGGACAGGTGCGGCCAAGCTGGCTGATGGCGCGTCAAAAGTCCAGAACGGAATCCAGGCCAAGCTGGCTCCGGGAGCCCAGCAATTGAAAGACGGTGCTGACAAACTCGCTACGGGTGCCGTGAAAATCCAGAACGACGTTGATGCCAAGCTCGCACCAGGGGTCTACAAAGTGGACGACGGCGCACAGAAGCTCGCGGCGGGCGCCCTGCAGCTTTCCGCGGCACTGACTCCGACGCCGGGCGGCAACGCTGAAAACAATCTCGGCGACGGCGCCACTCAGCTAAACACCGGTGCGAACCAGCTCAACAACGGAGCCGCCCAGCTCAACGCCGGTGCTGCCCAACTCGACGCGGGCGCTTCGAGGCTCGCGGCGGGCACCGATCAGCTCAAAGGCTACCCGGGGGCCGGAGACGATCCCACCAAGGGAACCGGCTCCGCTGCGTTGGCCCAAGGGCTTCAGCAGCTCGCCGATGCCGCCAACGGCATCCAGGGCGTGGTGCCCCTGGCAACGCTGAAGGCGCAGATCAACGCGCTCAACGACGGCGCGCATCGCCTTGATGCCGGAGCCTCGCAATTGCAGGCCGGAGCGGGCCAGCTTTCGGCCGGGGCGGCGCAACTGCACGACGGCACCGGACGGCTCGCAGACGGCACCGGGAAGCTCGCGGCAGGGACTGGCAAGCTGACGGCTGGTTTCGCCACGCTCGCCCAGAAGCTCAACAGCCAGGATCCCGCGTCCCCGGGCGTGGTTCTGGGAACCCAAATGCTCGCCGATGGAACCGCAAAGATCCGCGTGGGCATGGACGGCGTACCTGGCGACCCTGAGCACCCGGGACTCCTCAAGGCCACGGCGAGCATGACGGACGGAACATCCCGCCTGGCTGCAGGCACGGACTCGTTGATGACGGGTATCAAGGGCAGCCCTGCAGATCCCTCCTCCCCCGGTCTCCTGGACGGTTCCACCGCATTGGCAGCGGGCGCCTCCAAGTTGTCCGACGGAAACGCCAAACTGGCAGCGGGCTCAGCCCAGCTATCCACCGGTGCCGACAAGCTCGCGGACGGAAATGCGCGAATCGCGGCGGGCACGGCGGAACTGCATCAGGGAGCTGCGGCGGTATCGCCGTCGAACATGGCCGAAAAATCGGACACCGGCACGGCGATCGGACTTGTGGGCATCCTGGGAGCGGGGTCCGTCGGAGCGTTCTTTTTCCTACGGAAGTTCCGGCTGGGCGCTTAGCTGCAGGAGCCTCAGGCGAGCAGCCGTGTCAAGGAATCTATTTCCCGGCCCGAAAAGTCGGAGGCGAGCTCGCCGGTGCGGTTCAGCCAGATGCCCAACAATCCGGCCGCAGTGGCACCGTCGGCATCGAGAAGGCGGTTGTCTCCCACAAAAAGGGTCTCTGCCGGGTTGGTGCCCAAGCGACGGACCCCTTCCAGGTAAATGGCCGGGTCCGGCTTGGGCACGCCTACGGTGTCCGTCCCCACCAGGACCGAGACCCGGGCGAGTCCTGCACTGTCGAGCTTCACCCGCTGGTAGTCATGGACATTGTTGCTCACGGCGCCATAGGGGACGCCTGCGGCGTCCAGGACGTCGAGGACGGGCAGGACATCGCTGAAGGCCCTGACGTAACTGGGCTGCAGGCGCGAATAGTCATTGAGCCAGGTGTGGGAGTCCTCTCCCCCGAGTTCCACGCCGAAATGCCCAAGGGCCGCGCGGCCCCGCAGGAGGCGCTGCTCATTGAACGTCAATTCACCGGCGAGGTACCGGTCATAGAAATGCGTGGTTTCGTGCGTGAAGATTCGTCCGAACTTCTCCCACCCGGCCTGGTCCAGGCCGGGCAGGAGGTGTTCGCTCACGTCACGCAGGGCCGTGGTCATGGCGTACTCAAGGTCCACCAAGGTGTCGTCGATGTCGAACAGGACACCCCGGACCGTGCCGAATGACTCATGAAGTGCGCTGATCACGAGTACCTGAACTAGCCGCGGAACGCGCGCAAGCGGGTGAGCGAGGAATCCTTGCCCAGGATGACCATCGATTCGAACAGCGGCGGCGAGATGCGGCGGCCGGAGATTGCCGTGCGCACCGGGCCGAACGCGAGGCGCGGCTTCATCCCAAGATCCTCCACCAAGGCTTGCTTGAGCGCTGCCTGGATGCTTTCTGCTGTCCAGTCGGCAAGGGGTTCGAGCGCAGCCAACGCGGCGTCCAGCACCTCGCCCAGGTTCTCGGGGAGTCCCTTGCGGGCGTCGTCGGCGACATCGATCGCGTCGTCGTTCTTGAACAGGAAGGCAAGCATCTCGGGAGCCTCGCCCAGCAGGGTGATCCGTTCCTGGATCAGCGGCGCGGATTCGGCAAGAATCTCTTCCTGGCGCGGAGTCAGGATCTCCCCCACGAAGCCTGCGGCACGCAGGTACGGCACGAGCCGCTGGCGGAAGTCCTCCGGAGTGAGCATGCGCACGTGCGTTCCGTTGATGGCTTCGGCCTTCTTGATATCGAAGCGCGCCGGGTTGCCCAGGACGTCGTGGATGTCGAAGTTGGCCACGAGCTGCTCCACAGTGAAGATGTCCTCATCGGCGCTTAGGGACCAGCCCAGGAGGGACAAGTAGTTGAGCAATCCTTCACGGATGAAGCCTCGTTCACGGTGCAGGAACAAGCTGGATTCCGGATCGCGCTTGGAAAGCTTCTTGTTGCCCTGGCCCATGACGTAGGGAAGGTGGCCGAACTCGGGCATGTACTCGGCCACGCCGATGGCGTAAAGCGCGCGGTAGAGGGCGATCTGCCGCGGAGTGGAGCTGAGCAGGTCCTCGCCGCGGAGTACGTGCGTGATGCCCATGAGTGCGTCGTCAACGGGGTTCACGAGTGTGTACAGCGGGGCGCCGTTGGCGCGCACCACGGCGAAGTCGGGCACGGATCCGGCCTTGAACGTGATCTCCCCGCGCACAAGGTCGTTGAAGGTCAGGTCTTCGTCCGGCATACGCAGGCGCAACACGGCATTGCGGCCCTCGGCCTTGTACTGGGCGAGCTGTTCCTCGGTAACGTGGCGGTCAAAGCCGTCGTACCCGAGCTTCGGGTCGCGGCCCGCAGCCCGGTGCCGTGCTTCGATTTCCTCGGGAGTGGAGTACGACTCATAGATGTGACCGCCGGCTTTGAGCTTGGCGATGACGTCCTGGTACATGTCGCTGCGCTGCGACTGGCGGTACGGTTCGTGCGGCCCACCAACCTCGACGCCCTCGTCCCAGTCGATGCCGAGCCACTTCAACGCGTCAAGCAGTTGGTGGTAGCTCTCCTCGCTGTCGCGGGCCGAGTCGGTGTCCTCGATCCGGAAAACCAGTTTGCCACCCGTGTGCCGTGCGTAAGCCCAGTTGAAGAGGGCCGTGCGGATCAACCCAACGTGCGGAGTTCCCGTGGGTGAGGGGCAGAACCGGACGCGGACCGGGGTTTCAGCGTTCACGGCAGGAATGGCGGCAGAGTTCGTCGCAGCAACAGTAGTCATAATGGTTCCAACTTTACCCCGTGGCGGTGGACGGAAAGCCCAATGCCAGCGGGTGCAAAGCGCCCGGCTGGGCGGACCGCCAAACCTCTACCGGCGGACTACCGGGTTGGACAAGCGGCCGATGCCTTCGATCTCGATCTCATAGCGGTCGCCCTCCTGGACCAGGCCGACGCCGGCCGGAGTCCCGGTCATGATGACATCACCCGGAAGCAGCGTGAAAGCCTGCGAAACGATGGACACCAGCTCCCGAACGCTGCGAATCATCTGGTTCGTGCTGCCGTCCTGGCGGAGCTCACCATTTAGCCACCCCTTGATGGCCAGGTCCTCGGGGTCGAGTTCCGTCTCGATCCACGGGCCGAGCGGCGCAGAGGTATCAAAGCCCTTGGCACGCGCCCACTGCAGGTCCGTCTTCTGGACGTCGCGGGCCGTGAGGTCGTTTCCGCAGGTGTAACCGAAAATGACATCGTCCACGCGATCTTCGGGCACATCCTTGCAGATGCGGCCAATGACAACGCAGAGTTCCGCCTCAAAGGAGACTTCCTCCGAGAACTCAGGCAACACGATTGGATCGTTGGGGCCAACGACGGCGGTGTTCGGCTTCAGGAACAGCAAGGGGTGCTGCGGAACCTCATTACCGAGTTCCCGGGCGTGCTCTGCGAAGTTCCGTCCGACGCCGATGACCTTGCTGCGGGGAATGATCGGTGCCAGCAGGCGGACGTCTTCCAGCTTGTGGCGGACCGAGGTCCGCTCGACGCCGTTGAAGAAAGGGTCGCCGTGGATGACAGTGATGACTTCACTGCCGGGCTCACCTTCGACGACGCCGTAGACGGGATCAGAATCAACAACAAACCGGGCGATACGCATGGTTTCTAGCGTACCGTCCGCGGGCGGCTACCACGCGCGCACTGTGGTGGAGGTCCCCTAGCCGCGAAGATAGTCCAATTGCGCCGCCACCGAAGTTTCAGCTGCCCACCGCACGGAAGGATCGACGTCGGGATACACCGCATCGGTGACTGCCTGGACCTCGGCTTGCGCCCCGAGCCGCGCGAGTGCTTCCCGGATCTGGTCCAGGCGCATCTCCCTGTGGGCCCGGTACTCGCGGCACACGGCGTCGACGGCCGGCAGGACGGGGCCGTGCGCGGGCAACAGCGTCGCCGGGCCGAGGCTTTCGAGTGCGTCGAGGCTCGAGAGGTAATCCCCCAGCCTTCCGTCGGGATAGTCCAGGACAGTGGTGCCCCGCCCCAGAATGGTATCGCCCGTCAGCACGGAGCCATCGGGTCCGTCGCCGGGAAGGTGGAAGCAGACTGAGTCCGATGTATGGCCCGGCGTGGCAAGCACTCGGATCTCAACGCCTGCGGCCTCGATGACCTCGCCACCGCGCAACGGCTCACCGCCGTGGCAGTGCACCGGATCCGCCGCACGGACGGGCGCGCCGGTGAGTTCGTGGAAGCGGGCAGAGGCCTCGGTATGGTCCTTGTGGCGATGGGTGATGAGAACGAGTTCCACAGTTCCCGTGGCGGCCAGGGCCGCGAGGTGCGATTCGTCGAGCGGCCCGGGATCGACGACGACCACGCCAGCAGCGTCCGACGCGGCAATGACGTACGAGTTGGTGCCGTCGAGGCTCATCGGACCCGGATTGGGCGCGAGCAGCGAACGGGTGAGGGGACTGCTGTTCTGGAAAGTGGCGTCATTGACCGGATTCACCTCTCCATCTTGGCACACGCCAATGAGCCGGACCCGGCAACGGGAAACCCGGTTCCAAGAGGCAGGAACGGCACACGACGTAGCATGGTGCCAAGGAACTGGGACGGATACAGGTGGACAGTTGCGGAGGAGGAGTCGAATGCGGAGTCAAACCCGACGAAGAAAACCCCTCTTGATGACGACGGCGATCGCCACCGCCTGCCTTTCCGTCCTCGTACTCCTCAGCGCCTGTTCCTCCGACGCTGGACCCCGATCCGCCACGGCCCAGCCCACCGTGGTGATCATCGGAGACTCCCTCAGCACAGGTCACGGCACCTCCCCTGACGATGCCTGGCCTCATCTAGTGGAGAACGATCCCGGCTTTCAACAGTTCCAAGCGACCATCGTCAATGCCGCGCATGACGGCAGCGGCTATGTCAGTGTCGGCGAGGACGGATCGACCTTCGGTTCGCAAGTGGACACAGCTGTAACCGACCAGACCCGCCTGGTGTTGTTCTTTGGTTCTGAAAACGACATGGGGACTGCCCCCGGAGAAACCGAGGCTGCGGCCTCCCGGGCGTTCGCCTCAGTCAAGTCCCGCGCTCCCCAAGCGGACATCCTGGTGGTCGGGCCGCCGTCGTACACGAGCTCGCCCGAAGCGGAAAGGCTCGACGTCCGCAACCAGGACAGGGCCGCTGCGCTGAAAGCCGGCGCCGACTTCGTTGATCCCATCGACCTCGGCTGGATCATGGACGATGCCGCGGACCTCATTGGTCCCGACGGCGATCATCCGTCCGCGGCGGGCCAGCAGTATCTGCAGGCCAAGATGGAAGCGCTCATCGGACCGCGGATCCAGCAAGCCAGCCCCGGTAGCCCCCCGTTCGCTGGTTAAACGGCGACGGCGAGCCGCCCACCAAAGTGGGAGGCCGCCGTCGGGCATTTTCCAAGACAGGGCCCACGCCGGCGAGGGACCCGAGCCGAGCTTGCGAGGCTTGGGAGCCGGTAGGGCCCACGCCGGCGAGGGACCCGAGCCGAGCTTGCGAGGCTTGGGAGCCGGTAGGGCCCACGCCGGCGAGGGACCCGAGCCGAGCTTGCGAGGCTTGGGAGCCGGTGGGGACTTAGGCCAGGCGGGTGAGCCAGCCGTGCTTGTCCTCGACCGTTCCGGTCTGGATGCCGAGCAACTGCCGGCGGATGGCCATGGTGGTTTCGCCCGCCTTGGCATCCTCGGAGCCGATGAACTCGGTCTTGTCCTTGAGCACGCCGATGGGCGTGATGACGGCCGCGGTTCCGCAAGCGAAGACCTCGGCGATTTCGCCGGAGGCCACACCGTCGCGCCATTCAGCGAGGGTGATCTTGCGCTCGGAAACCTCGCGGCCCATGTCCTTCGCCACCTGTATGACCGAAGAACGGGTCACACCTTCGAGGATGGTTCCGGTGAGTGCGGGGGTGACGAGTGAGCCGTCCTTCATGACGAAGAAGACGTTCATGCCCCCGAGTTCCTCGACGGCGTCGTCGTTGAAGTGGTCCAGGAAGAGGACCTGCTTGCAGCCGTTCTCCTCGGCTTCCATCTGGGCGATCAGGGATGCGGCGTAGTTTCCGCCGCACTTGGCTGCGCCGGTTCCGCCACGGCCGGCACGCGCGTATTCACGGGAGATCCAGATGGATACCGGCTTGAGTTCGCCGCCGAAGTAGTTGCCGGCCGGAGAAGCGATGACCCTGAAGGAGACCTCGCGGGCGGCGCGGACACCCAGGAACGCTTCCGTCGCGATCATGAACGGGCGCAAGTACAGGGCTTCGCCGTCGCCGGACGGAACCCATTCCTTGTCCGCTTGCACGAGTTCGCGTATGGCGCCAAGGAAGTATTCCTCGGGCAGTTCCGGGAGGGCCAAGCGACGGGCCGACTTGTTCAACCGGGCGGCATTGGCCTCGGGACGGAACGTCCAAACCGAACCGTCAGCATGGCGGTAAGCCTTCAGCCCTTCAAAGATCTCCTGGCCGTAGTGCAGCACTGCCGCCGAAGGATCAAGGGAAATCGGCCCGTAGGCCTCGACGCGGGCATTGTGCCAGCCACCCTTGCCCTCGGTGTCAACGCTGTAGTCGACAATGACGGTGTTGTCGGTGAAGTAGTCGCCAAATCCCGGGTTTGCCAGGATAGCTGCACGCTCCTCAGCAGACTTCGGGGTCTCCGAGAGCTGCTGGCTGAATTCGACGCCGTGGGCAGTCTGAGTCATGTTTCCTCCAGTCGGCTACCAGGCAGAGCGAACCATCTCTTGGAGGATATGGTTCAGCGACGGACCACGGCAGCAGTAAATAATTCAAGTAAAGCTTACGCCCGGGCACCGACCCTAAAGTGCAGGCACCGGCCCTAAAGTGCGGCGGCGATGGCGTCGCCGATGGCCGCGGTACTGCGGCTCTCGCCATTGCGGCTTTCGATGTCGGCGACGACGGCGGCCTCGATCCTGCGGGCGGCGGTCGTGTAGCCGAGGTGGTCCAGCAACAAGGCCGCGGACAAGATGGCGGCGGTCGGATCCGCTTTCTGCTGTCCCGCGATATCCGGGGCGGAGCCATGGACGGGTTCGAACATGGAGGGCGCGGTGCGGTCCATGTTGATGTTGCCCGAGGCCGCCAGACCGATGCCACCGGTGATGGCCGCTGCAAGGTCTGTGATGATGTCTCCGAAGAGGTTGTCAGTGACGATCACGTCAAAGCGGGAAGGGTCGGTCACCATGAAGATCGTCGCGGCGTCGATGTGCAGGTAGTCGTGGGTGACCTCGGGGAATTCCCTGGCCACGGCCTCGACAGTGCGCTTCCACAGGTGGCCTGCGAAGACCAGGACGTTGTGCTTGTGCACGAGGGTGAGGTGCTTGCGGGGACGCTCACTGGCGCGGCGGAAGGCGTCCCGGACGACGCGCTCGACGCCGTGGGCCGTGTTGAGCGACACTTCGGTGGCAACCTCATGGGGGGTGCCACCGCGCAACGTACCGCCGTTGCCGACGTACGGACCCTCGGTGCCTTCGCGGACCACGATGAAATCGATGTTGCCGGGGTTGGCCAGCGGGCTGCCCACCGTGCCGTAGAGACGCGAAGGGCGCAGGTTCACGAAATGGTCCAGGCTGAAGCGGAGCTTGAGCAGCATCTCGCGTTCGATGATCCCGGAAGGAATGCGGGTGTCCCCCGGGGCCGCACCGACGGCGCCGAACAGGATGGCATCGCGGGTGCGCAGATCTGCCAGGACCTCGTCCGGGAGCGTTTCGCCAGTTTCAAGCCAGTGCTGGGCTCCGAGCTTGTATTCAGTCTGTTCCAAGGTGACGCCTTCTTCGGCGACAACCTTTTCCAGGACCTTGAGGGCTTCGGCAATGACTTCGGGGCCAATGCCGTCGCCGGGAATGACAGCCAGGTTGATCGTTGCGGCGGGTTGCGTTGCGCTCATGTTTTCAGACTGCCAACGCATCCACATGTTGGTCAAAATCGTCTCACCATCTGGGCAGTCTCGGGGTCTTATCTCCGCGGGCAGCTACTTGCCAGAAACAGGTGAAGCGACCACGGCAACATTTTTGCCCCAGAGATCCTGGGTGTAGCAGCTGATCAGGACCAGACGGTCGGGCACCGCCACCCAGACGGGACTGTCTTTCAAAGTCGATTTTGTGTACGTCGTGACGGATTCGACTTTGTATGTCATCGTTCCCGTTGCCGTGACGACTTTGAGCTCATCCCCGGGTGCTGCCGCATAGCTGAGATGGTTGAACGGCGCGTCGAGGCCTTCCCAACTGTGCCCGATCACGTAGGTGGTATTCGTCGAGCCCGCTCCGGGGGTTCCGAACGTACTGAGCCAATATGCATCCATCGTCTCCGGCGGCTCAATGCTCTGCCCGCCAGCCGGGTCCGGTCGCAGCGGGTGAACCACCACATCCAGGCCGACCGCCGGGTAGGTAATCTGCAACGGTGCCGACGCCGCAGGGAGAGGCGGCGTTCCCGGCGCAGTCGCAGGGGCGCCCACTGCCGCCCTGTTCTCCCCGGGCTTGTTCGCAGGAGCAGGCGACGAAGGCGCCCGGCTCCCCGCAACGGAATCGGGAGCAGAACTCCGGGGCGAAGCCGAGGGGACGGCCGGCGCGGCCACGAGGGACGTCCCGCCCGCCGGCCCCGCGCCGAACGGAGCCGGGTTCCCGGGGCCTGAGACGCCGTAGACCAGCCAGGACGCGAGCAGCCCCCCGACGCAGATCGCCAACAACAAAAGATCCCTGAAACTAATCAGCAGGCCACGGATACCGACTACGCGGGACTGCCGCGTGTAGCGGTGACTGGCCATGATCACTCCTGGAGATAGTGGAGCAAGTGGCTGGGTGCCGCCCATCGTATTGCGGCACCCAGCCGGGTTTGCCTAGCGGTCTGCCTTGCGGGCCCGCACCCCGCTCCTCACGACTACAAACGAGGCCACTGCGCCGAAGAGAACAGTCAGGCCGGCAAGCCATCCGGGGATAGCTGCGTCCGCCTTTGCGCCAACCGCCGTCTGGACGTTGTAGCCCACGTTGGTTACTGCGGGGTCCGGCGCAGTTGCGGCCGCGACCGGAGTGACGGCTGCAGGCACGGGCGCTTCCGGCACAGAGACGGGTGGAACCACAGGGGTGACAACCGGCGAGGTCACGGGCCCCACCTGCTCCACCGGGGGGCTAGTCACGGGGTCCGTCGGCGGGGTGGTCACCGGGTCCGTCGGCGGGGTGGTCACCGGGTCCGTCGGCGGGCTCGTCACCGGGTCCGTCGGCGGGGTTGTCGCCGGCTCCGTCGGCGGGCTAGTCACGGGAGGGCTGACCACGGGCGGGCTCGCAACTACGCATCCGGCGTTAAGGATGGCGATGTTTTCCGGGGTCAGGTTTTGACCGTTGGGCATGAAGTCGCCTGAGTTTGCAGGTACGATATCCGCGGTATCCGCGACATGCCCGGACAGGGCCGACAGGCTCATGGTCACTGCTATATAAGGGTGCGACGCCGAATGGGTGGCGTGGCAGATGGTGATCTTGTCTGAGGGTGCAGCATTCGCCGACACTGTGGCACCCAACAACCCCAGGCCCACGACCCCCATGGTGGCAATAGTTCGTTTCATTTCGGTCCCTCCAACCACATCAGGTTCGAGCTGACCAGACTTTTGCGGAGTAACCGTCTTCGAGACCCGGGAAAGACAAGTACGGGAGACCTCAACCAGCGAGATGAATCTTGACAGTTACTCCCCAGAAAGTGTCATCAGTTCGCTTGCTTCTCAGGCTAGGTTTCGGTCTCCTAATTAACGCGAGTGGCGGGTACGCGTTTACCGGCAGGAAACAGCGTCCCTTGTCCCGGCTGCTACCTGCACCGAGTGGATCTCCACTCGCCAGCGGGAATGTATCACTTGGAAGTCCAGCGAACCGCCGGATCCGCCTCGGGACGCTTACCAATCATGGGGCGGGAAAAGGAACACCCCCTCACCCAGTGGGATGAGGGGGTGTCACGCGCAGCAAGAGTGGGCGAGCGTTTGCCCAAAAGGCGACTTAAGTGAGCGGGCGTTTGCCCAAAAGGCGACTTAAGTGAGCGGGCGTCTAGGCCTCGGCGGGCTCCTCGTAACGCGGGAAGACCGGGGCCGGGGCCGGGAGTTCCGTGCCGGGGACGATCGGCGTCGCGATGGCCGCGAACTGGCGGGCCTCCCCTTCCGGCTGTCCCAGGACCTCAAGCAGCTTGGCCGCCGACGTCGGCATCACCGGCTGGGCGAGGATCGCCACGATGCGGACAACCTCCAGGGTGACGTACAGCACGGTGTTCATGCGCTCGACGTCGGTCTTGCGCAGCACCCACGGGGCCTGCTCGGCGAAGTACGCGTTGGTGTCACCCAGCACGGCCCAGATTGCCTCGAGGGCACGGCTGAATTCCTGCTTCTCGAAAGCGGCGCGGGCCACGTCCAGCAGTCCGCCGGCCTGGGCCAGCAGCGCGGTGTCCTCCGCCGAGAAATCGCCCGGAACCGGAACCTTGCCCTCGCAGTTCTTCGCCACCATGGACAGCGAACGCTGTGCCAGGTTGCCGAAGTTGTTGGCGAGGTCTGCGTTCATGCGGCCCACGATCGCCTCGTGGTTGTAGCTGCCGTCGGCACCGAAGGGCACTTCGCGGAGGAAGAAGAAGCGCACCTGGTCCAGGCCGTACTGCTCGACGAAGTCCTTAGGGGCCACCACGTTGCCGAGGGACTTGGACATCTTGACGCCATTGTTGGTCAGGAAGCCATGGATCATGACGCGCTTCGGCAGTTCCAGGCCGGCGCTCATCAGGAAGGCGGGCCAGAAAATCGCATGGAACCGTGAGATGTCCTTGCCAATGACGTGGACGTCCGCGGGCCAGAACTTGCGGAACGCCTCCGATTCGGCGTCCGGGTAACCGACCCCCGTCAGATAATTGGTCAGGGCATCGACCCACACGTACATGACGTGTTTGTCGTTCCCCGGCACCGGGACGCCCCAGTCGAAAGTCGTGCGGCTGATGGACAAGTCCTGAAGGCCCTGCTTGACGAAGCTTATGACCTCGTTGAAGCGATACTGGGGAGCGCCGAATTCCGGTTGCCCCTCGTACAACGCCAGCAACCTGTCCTGGTAGGCGGACAAGCGGAAGAAGTAGCTCTCCTCCGCGGTCCACGTCACCTCGGTGTCGGTACCGCGCGAGTAGCGGACGCCGTCGTCCTTCAGTACAGTTTCGTCCTCGGTGTAGTAAGCCTCGTCGCGGACCGAGTACCAGCCCTCGTACTTGGACAGGTAAATGTCCCCCTTGGCTTCCATCTTCTTCCAGATGGCCTGGGAAGCGGCGTAGTGATCGGCGTCCGTGGTGCGGATGAAGCGATCGTAGGAGATGCCCAAGGCAGCGTGGGCTGCCTTGTAGATTTCGGCATTCCGGTCCACGAGTTCCTTGGGCGTGATGCCTTCTTTCTCCGCAGCCTGGGCAATCTTCATGCCGTGCTCGTCCGTACCGGTCAGGAACATCACGTCATAGCCATCGAGGCGCTTGAACCGGGCCATCGCGTCGGTGGCGATGTACTCGTAGGCATGCCCGATATGCGGCTCGCCGTTCGGATACGTAATGGCGGTGGTGATGTAGAACGGGGGTTTATCTGGAGACGTCACTCTACGAAGTTACCTTCTCTTGGAGATGGAAAGACCGGACCGGCCGCATGTGACGGCCGGTCCGGAAGCAGCGGGGGGCCCACGCCGCCAAGGTTCCCTGGCCGTGGGCCCACAGCCGCCGGGTTCCCTGGCTGTGGGCCCACAGCCGCCGGGTTCCCTGGCTGAGCTTGCGAAGCTAGGGGGCGGCTGGGGACTTGCGAAGCTAGGGGGCGGCTGGGGACTTGCGAGGCGAGGGTGGTGGTGGGGACTAGTTCAATTCAGTCAGCGTGTCGCTGAGCCTGACAAGCTCGTGGTCGTGCGACGCCACCAGCACGGCGATGCCGTCGCTGGTGGTGTCCTTCAGGATGCTGATGATGCGGTTTGCCGAAGTGCGGTCCAGGCTTGCCGTTGGCTCGTCCACCACCAGGACACGGGTGCCCAGGATCAGGGCCCGGGCGATCGCGACACGCTGGCGCTCACCGCCGGACAGCTGCGCCGGACGGTGGCGCATGCGCCGGCCCAGCCCCACCAGGTCCAGCAGGTCCTTGGCCATTTCCGTGCGCTGCTCCACTTCGCCGTCGGGAACGGCCGGCAACAGCACGTTCTCCAAAGCGCTCATGCCGTCGATCAAGGCGCCGCCCTGGTCCACGTACCCGATCAGGGCGCGGCGACGGTCGGCGATTTCGTCGTCGCCCATCTTCTCGAGGGAATCGCCCTCCCACAGGACACGGCCCGACGTCGGAAGCGTGAGTCCCGCTCCCACCGTCAGGATGCTGGTCTTGCCTGAGCCGCTTCGCCCGGCGACGCAGTGCATCTCACCGGCGTGCAGGTTCAGGTTGAAGTCCTCGACGACGGTGACGGGCTCCGCGCCACCCTTGTCACCGCCGTAGCGGATGGTGATGTTGCTCAACTGCAGGGGCATACCGTGGTCAGCGGCCCGCAAGATGGTGTTGGCGCGCGTCTGGAACGACTCGTCGGTGGATTCCGTGGTCGCGGTCAGATCGGGTTCGAGGTTGTCAGTCATTTGACCACTTTCGTTGCAATGGGAATCCAGCAAATTACGGCCACCACTCCGGCCAAAGCGGCCCAAAGTGCGGCATAAGGAGCGAGCAACAGGCCCAGACCCAGCGCCCCCACGACGCCGAGGATCAGGGCAACTGCTCCGACCAAGGCATTTTCGAAGAACCGGACCTGCCCCAGCATGTCCGGGTTCCAGCCCATGGCCCGGAGAGTGCCGAGCTGCTCCCGCCTGGCCTGGAGTTCGAACCGACCCGTGACCAAGGTCAGTACGAGGCCCACGAGCACTCCGCAGACTGCCAGGATGACGCTCGGCAGGGCTACGGTAGCTGAGGCGAGCCCGCTGAGGGCGCTGGCTCCAGCTGCGCGCGGGATGTCAATGAGCAAGGCGATCAGGGCACCGACGGCCGCCCCGAACACTCCCACAGCCACAGCCAGCGCGACTGAGCTGAAGCGGTGGGTGACCAGTTGGCGGTACGCAAACGTCAGCGGCGAATCCACCGGGATCAGGCGTTCATCGTGTTGGGGTTCCTGGTCAACGATGTCGCGGTGCCGCAATTGCTGGGCCGCGATGTATGCGGCGGCGCAGTAAATGAGCAACACGGACGCGGAAACAATGACCGTGGCCAGGTTCCAGCTCAGAAGGCTCAGCGCAATGCCTGCCACGGCGACGATGCCCGCACCGATGCCGAACTCCTCGAGGACCCAACTTCGGATTTTCCTCTGGGTCCAGCCCATGGCGCGGAGGATCCCCGCCTCGCTGCGGCGCTGGCGGATATAGCTGACTGTGGAAGCGCCGGTCAGGAGAGTGGCCCCGCACAGCGTCAGGAAGAGAAGGGTGATATTGGTGCCCGTCAGGGAACCGGAAACGGCATCGGCGGCATCCTGCCGAACCCACGATTGCTGGACGGTGCCCAGGGCGGATTCCTTGCCGGCGTCGTCCTTGGAATATCCCGGGACGAAGATGTTGGCGTCTTCACGCGCGGAGCCGGCCACCACTGTGGCTTGTAGACCCATGTCGCGGATCTGCGCCGCGAGCTTGTCGACCTCCGGTTGGGCCTGCTTCCAGTTCCCCGGCGCGCTGGCGCGGACCCGGACGGCGTCGATGACGTTGGCGTTGGAATCGTAACCGCGCGCTGCGGCAAGGCCGTAGTAGTCGGTGATGGCACCGGCAGACTGGCTGACCAGGCCGGTGGCGCTCAGCGAAGGCTTGAGGCCCTTGGCTGCGGTGTCATTGCCCGAAGCGTCCTTCTGGAGCGTCATCGGAGCCGGGTCGTAGCCACCCAAGGGCAGCTTGTTGACGTCGCCGGCCGCTTTCTGGATCTGGGCAGGATCAAACGTCCCGTAGACCATCGGCAGCGGGGTCGCGGGCTTCGAGCCCGTGGCAAGGTTCTCCCGGTAGGAGCGCTCGTCGACCGGCTTGCGTTGGCTCTGGTCCACGATCGCACCGAAGGCCGACTTCTCAGGCAACTTGTTGACGGTGACCCAGTCCCCCGGTGTGGCGGACTTGGCAACGGCTCCATTCGCAGAGGTTTCGCCGTCCTTGTACTTGGGTGCGGCTGCGAAGTCCGTGCTCCACTGGGCCGGCTGGTACAGGCCTTGGCTGAAGTTGCCCATGTTACCGAGCAACTGACTGTGGTCGGTGGACCCGGGCCATGACAGGGCGAACGGCGACTTTGACACGAACGGCAGGTAGTCCTTGTCCAAGGAACGTGAGACAGTGCCGACGTCGTTGACGACCTTGCCCGAATCATCGATTTCCTGGATTTTGACCGAGTACTTCAGATCCAGCGAGGTTCCCTGCCGGACGATCAAAGGAATAGCCTGCGAGGCATCCGTGATCTGGCCGGACAGTTTTGCCTGCTGGTACTGGGTCATGAGGGGCGCCCAGTATTTGAGCTTGACCCCCATGAAATCCGGGCCCTGCTCGAGTTCCTGCTGCGTGGGGCTCTTGGCGAAGAGTTGTTCGAAGTAGCGGCCGATGGCCCCCGCGTTGCGGGTGTCGGCCGGCGGCGCCTTTTGCAGCGGTGCGAGGAAGTCTCCGGCCGAGCCCAGGAGGGCGCGTTCAGCTGTCGGATCGACGGCGACGACAGACTCGGTGACCTGTGGAGCCATGGGCAGCGCCACCGACAGGTTGAAGAGGTTGTGCTCCGAGCCGCCGGCAGGAGCGGGGAACTTGATGCCGGTCTCTCCCGCGGGCCCGGCGATGCGGATGCTCTTGCCTCCGGCAGTCTGCTGCTCCACGACCTGCCCCTTGCCGAGCGTGCCTTCAGCGCTGGTCTGGAAGAGGGTTTGCTCGGACACTCCGTCGGAGCTCACGGCAGTGGCGGTGAGGCGGTACTTCTTGGGCTGCGCGGGGAGGACGGACTCCGGCGCGGGCCAGCTCTTGGAGTCCGTTCCGGTCGGATCTCCCGCGGTGGCTCCACCAGCCAGCCCCGCGTTGTAGCCAAGGTAATCCATAGCATCAAGCCGCGGAGTTTCCAGGTTCTGCGTCACCCGGGACACGAGGCTGATGGGCGCCGCTACCGACGCACCGCTCAGCCCGCGGATCTTCTCGAGTTGCGGGAAGCTGATGCCGCCCTGGCCGTTCGCGATGTCCGGCTGGAGGAGTGCCCCGCCGTCCTTGGCATTCGCGGACTTGGCCTGGACCAGGATGTCGTACAGGCCGCGTGAGTTCTCATCCACTGTCCGGTTCAGCGCGGCCTGCGACTGGCTCTGGATGAATACGGACAAACACATGGCGACGATCAAAATGGCCGCGGTCAACAGAAGCACACGGCTTCTGATGAACCTCTGGACGGCGTTCATAGGGCTCCCTGAGTCCTGGATTGCGGGTGTGCACACTGCTGTCCCTGGAACCATGCCGAGGCAATAGGAATCCACCGGGTGCGTGCAAAAGTTATTGGCCGGCCTGCCGCCGGTTCCGAATTTCGGACCAAGCCATTGTAGGCAGACCGGCCAATGTTATGTGGCCGATGTGAAGTGCGGCACACTTTTCTAGCTCAAACGGTGAGGATGCTAGTCCTCCAGATCCACTTCGCGAACCATGTCGGCGCCGATGCCCGCCTTGATTGCTTCAAGGACCTGCTGCGGCACCGAAGTGTCGATCGTCAGCAGCGCCAAGACCTGGCCGCCTTCGCTCTGGCGTGCCACCTGCATGCCACCGATATTGATGTTGTTCATGCCCAGGATGTGGCCAATGGTGCCGATGACACCGGGGCGGTCCGCGTAGGAAACAACCACCAAGTGTTCGCTGATCGGTATTTCGACGTCGTAGCCGTTGACGCCTACAAGCTTCTGGACCTGCTTGGGTCCGGTGAGCGTGCCGGCCACGGAAATCTGTGAGCCGTCACTGAGTGCCCCGCGGATGGTCAGGACGTTGCGGTAGTCCTCGGCTTCCGGCGTCGTGATCAGGCGGGTGTTGATGCCGCGCTGCTCGGCGATGACGGGCGCGTTGACGTAGGAGACCTGCTCGGTCACGACGTCGGCGAATACGCCCTTGAGCGCCGCCAGTTCGAGGACCTTCACGTCCAGGCTCGCGATTTCGCCCGCGACCTCGACGTCGATCTGCGTCAGGGATGCGTGGGTCAGGGCCGTGAAGATCCGGCCGAGTTTTTCGATCAGCGGGATTCCGGGGCGGACGTCGGAAGCGATCACGCCACCGGCAACGTTGACAGCATCCGGCACGAGTTCGCCGGCGAGGGCGAGGCGCACGGACTTCGCCACGGAGACGCCGGCCTTTTCCTGGGCTTCGTCCGTGGAGGCACCCAAGTGGGGCGTCACGATGACATTGTCCATGCCGAAGAAAGGAAGGTCGGTGCTCGGCTCCTTGACGAAGACGTCGATGCCTGCACCGGCGATCTGTCCGTCTTCCAAGGCCTCGTGGAGGGCCTCTTCATCGATGAGGCCGCCACGGGCGACATTGACAACGTAGGCCGTTTCCTTCATCTTCTTGAAAGCGTCGGCGCCCAGCATGCCCACTGTTTCCGGGGTTTTAGGCATGTGGATGGTGATGAAGTCGGACTTCTCCAGCAGCTCGTCGAGGGTGACGAGCTTGACGCCGAGCTGCGCCGCGCGTGCGGAAGTGATGTAGGGGTCGTAGGCGAGGATCTCGGTCTCGAAGCCTTGCAGGCGGGCGGCCACGAGCGCTCCGATGCGTCCGAGGCCGATGATGCCGATCTTCTTCTCGAAGAGTTCGATGCCCGTGTACTTGGAGCGCTTCCACTCCCCGCCCTTCAGGGCGGAACTGGCCTGGGGGATGTGGCGGGCAAGGCTGAGGATGTGGCCGACCGTCAGCTCGGCAGCGGACACAATGTTCGACGTCGGGGCGTTGACCACCATGACGCCGGCCTGGGTGGCGGCCTTGATGTCCACGTTGTCCAGGCCGACGCCGGCACGCGCGATGATCTTGAGGTTCTTGGCTGCGGCAATTGCCTCGGCGTCCACCTGGGTGGCTGAACGCACGAGGATGGCGTCGACGTCGACGATTGCGGAGAGCAGCTGGGAGCGGTCCGCACCGTCGGTTTGGCGGATCTCGAAGTCCGGGCCAAGGGCCTCGATCGTGGCGGGCGAAAGTTCCTCAGCGAGGAGTACTACTGGCTTGGTGCTAGTCACCGGTGACCTCTTTAGCTCTCTTTTTCAGGTGGGGTTTTGGTGAAACGATTCTTTGACGACGAAGGCCGGACCCGGTATACCGGGTCCGGCCTCCATGCCGGGCGGCTTCATTTCGAGCCTATCCCGAACGGCGTTCTGTGTTGAATTGCTACGGCTCCTGCCGCGGCTTCAACGGGTGCCTTGACTAGCGCGCTGCGGAGCCTTCGACGTAGTCCTCGTCCTGCTGCTGCCAGGAGAACAGGGAACGCAGCTCGCGGCCGACACCCTCGATGGGGTGCTGCTCTGCCTTGGCCCGCAGTTCCTTGAACTCGACGGCACCGTTGTCCTGGTCGTCGATGAAACGCTTGGCGAAGGCACCGGACTGGATGTCGGCGAGGACGCCGGCCATGTTTTCCTTGACCCGGGGGTCGATGACGCGCGGGCCGGAGACGTAGTCGCCGTACTCTGCGGTGTCGGAAACGCTCCAGCGCTGCTTGGCGATGCCGCCCTCCCACATGAGGTCAACGATGAGCTTGAGCTCGTGAAGAACCTCGAAGTAGGCGATCTGCGGCTGGTAGCCGGCTTCGGTCAGGGTCTCGAAGCCGTACTGGATCAGCTGGGAGACGCCGCCGCACAGGACAGCCTGCTCACCGAAGAGGTCGGTTTCGGTCTCTTCGGTGAAGGTGGTCTTGATGACGCCGGCGCGCGTGCCGCCGATTGCCTTCGCGTAGGACTTGGCCAGTTCCCAAGCGGAACCGGAAGCGTCCTGCTCGACGGCGATGATGTCCGGGATACCGCGGCCGGCTTCGAACTCGCGGCGGACGGTGTGTCCGGGAGCCTTCGGGGCGATCAGGATGACGTCAACGCCCTCGGGCGCCTCGATGTACCCGAAGCGGATGTTGAAGCCGTGGGCGAAGGCAAGGGCCTTGCCGGCGGTCAGCTTGTCCTTGATGGAGTCGTTGTAGATCGCGCGCTGGTGCTGGTCCGGTGCCAGGATCATGATGACGTCGGCCCATTCGGCGGCGTCGGCAACGTTCTTGACCGTGAAGCCCGCGTCCTCGGCCTTGGCGATCGACTTCGAGCCTTCCTTGAGCGCGATGACAACCTCGACGCCCGAGTCGCGCAGGTTCAGCGCGTGGGCGTGGCCCTGGGAACCGTAGCCGACAATGGCAACCTTGCGACCCTGGATGATCGACAGGTCTGCGTCGTCGTCGTAGAACATTTCAGTCACTTGCGTAACTCCTCTTGAGTGGTTTTGTAGATATTGTCTGTGGTTCGGTATCGGGCTACTACGCAGTACCTAGGACAGTGCCTAAGCGCTGCGCAACGCCCTGTCACTCATGGAGCGGGATCCCCGCCCAACGGCCAAGGTGCCGGACTGCACTATTTCGCGGATGCCGAACGGCTCGAGCACTGAAAGCAGCGCTGCGAGCTTTTCCGGGGTACCGGTTGCCTCAATGACCACCGAGTCTGTGGAAACGTCAACCACTGAGGCACGGAACAAGTCTGCAGCTTGGGTGACCTGCAGGCGTGTCGCGGCATCCGCACGTACCTTGACCAGGATGTGGTCACGCTGCACGGAAGATTCTGGAGTCAGCTCGACAATCTTGATCACGTTGATCAGTTTGTTGAGCTGTTTGGTGACCTGCTCGATGAGGTCGCCATCGGCGTCGACGACGACGGTCATCCGGGAAATCCCGGAGACCTCGGTCGGGCCGACGGCCAGGGAGTTGATGTTGAAGGCCCTCCGGGCGAAGAGGCTGGCCACGCGGGTCAGCACGCCGGGCTTGTCTTCGACCAGAACAGACAGTGTGTGGCGGCTCATGGCTAGTCCTCCTCTTCCCATTCCGGGGTCATGTTGCGGGCAACCTGGATCTGGTCGTTCGAGACTCCGGAGGGGACCATCGGCCACACCATGGAGTTCGGGCTGACCACGAAGTCGATGACCACAGGACGGTCATTGATTTCCAGGGCCTTCTGGATGGTTGCGTCGATATCCTCGTCCCGCTCGCAGCGGAAGGCAGCGCAGCCGTAGGCGTCTGCGAGCTTGACGAAGTCGGGGATACGGACGGTGTCGTGGCCGGTGTTCAGGTCGGTGTTGGAGTAGCGGCCTTCATAGAAGAGGGTCTGCCACTGGCGCACCATGCCCAGCGAGGAGTTGTTGATGATGGCAACCTTGATGGGAATCTTGTTGATGGCGCAGGTGGCCAGTTCCTGGTTGGTCATCTGGAAGCAGCCATCGCCGTCGATCGCCCAGACCACGCGGTCGGGTTCGCCGACCTTGGCGCCCATGGCTGCCGGCACGGCATAACCCATGGTGCCGGCACCGCCGGAGTTCAGCCAGGCGTGGGGACGCTCGTACTTGATGAACTGCGCGGCCCACATCTGGTGCTGGCCAACGCCTGCAACGTAGATGCCTTCCGGGCCCGTGAGCGCACCAATGCGTTCGATGACCCGCTGGGGGGCACTGAGTCCGTCTTCCGGCTCGGTCCAACCCAGAGGGTAGGTATCGCGGAGGTTGTTGAGGAACGCCCACCAACCGTCGAGGTCCGGGGTGCCGGATTGCTCGAAAGCGTTGCGGACAGCCTCGCTCAGTTCCGGAATGATCTCCTTGACGGAGCCCACGATCGGAACGTCGGCGGTGCGGTTCTTGGAGATCTCCGCAGGGTCGATGTCCGCGTGGATGATCTTTGCGTGCGGAGCGAAGGTGCTGAGGACACCCGTCACGCGGTCATCGAAGCGCGCGCCAAGGGTGATCAACAGATCGGACTGCTGCAGTGCAGTAACCGCAGAAACCGTGCCGTGCATGCCGGGCATGCCGACGTGCTGGGGGTGGGAATCCGGGAACGCGCCACGGGCCATGAGTGTGGTCACCACGGGAGCGCCTGTGAGTTCCGCGAGCTCGCGTAGTTCGGCCGATGCGTGCGCCTTGACTACACCGCCGCCGACATACAGGACGGGCTTGCTTGCCGCAGCGATCAGCCGGGCAGCCTCGCGCACCTGCTTGTTGTGTCCGCGGACCACCGGACGATAGCCCGGCAAATCGATCTTGGGCGGCCACGAGAAGGTCATGGTGCCCTGCTGGGCGTTCTTGGCGATGTCCACCAAGACGGGACCGGGACGACCGGTGCTCGCAAGGTAGAAAGCCTCGGCCATGACATGCGGAATATCGTTGGGATCCGTCACCAGGAAGGAATGCTTCGTGATCGGCATGGTGATGCCGACGATGTCCGCTTCCTGGAAGGCGTCCGTGCCAATGACAGAAGCCGATACCTGGCCGGTAATCGCAACGAGGGGCACGGAGTCCATATGGGCATCCATGATGGCGGTAACGAGGTTGGTGGCACCGGGGCCCGAGGTGGCGATGCAGACGCCAACCCGTCCGGTAACCATGGCGTAGCCTTGCGCTGCGTGGCCGGCTCCCTGTTCGTGACGGACCAGGACGTGATTCATCTTGGAGGCCATCAAAGGGTCATAGGTGGGGAGGATCGCGCCACCGGGCAAACCAAAAATATCGTCCACGCCGAGTTCTTCGAGCGAGCGGACAATAGCTTCCGAGCCGGTCATCACCGTTGGGGGTACAACGTTGTTCGGCCCGAGTACGGGAGAGAGAGTTGCAGCATTGTCGACGACGGCGTCAGCCGGACGGTCGACCTTTTCCGGAGCCTTGGGGGCTCCAGCGGACTTTGCAGCCATCAGCGAGGGGCTGATCGGCGATCCTTTGCTCATCGGACTCTTCCTTTGGGGATCTTCAATTAGTGAAAGTTACTGCTTGGGTACTGCGTTCATGCGGGTTCTTGCTCAATGCGCCGTCCCCTGCGGGAAATAAAAAAACCCCTCAGCCTTGCGGCTCTTCGAGGGGTTGCGCGTGACGGTTCGTTACCAGTCGGGCTAGGAGGCCACGCGCTTGGTAAGTACGACAGTGCCCACGGTGGCGCCGACAGTAACGAATGCGATCATGCGTTCAGTGTTCCCTCTTAGTGAGATAGGTGTCAAACGATAAAGATGTCATCTCACTATGTGGACCCCATTGTCCACGGGCTGGTCCTACCCCAACCCTCCGGCGCGAACGCCGTCCGGCCGGGGCCCCTCGGACCAGCCCTTATTAAGCCCTGCCGCCTCCAGCGGCCTTGTCACCGCTGGAGGCATGGGGTACTTAGCGTCACCCGCAATACGCGCCTGTGGAGGCGCTGTGCACCAGCTTGGCGTACTTCGCGAGGACGCCCTTGGTGAACTTGGCCGGGAGGGGCTCCCAGCCGACCTTGCGGGACTCGAGTTCGGCTTCGTCCACCAGGAGGTCGAACGAACGGGCGGCGATGTCCACGCGGATCTTGTCGCCGTCCTTGACGAAGGCGATAGGACCGCCGTCGACGGCTTCAGGCGCAACGTGCCCGATGCAGAGACCCGTGGTTCCGCCCGAGAAGCGACCGTCGGTCAGCAGGAGAACGTCCTTGCCGAGGCCCGCGCCCTTGATGGCGCCGGTGATGGCGAGCATCTCACGCATGCCCGGGCCGCCCTTGGGTCCTTCGTAACGGATCACGACGACGTCCCCGGCCTTGATCTCACCCTTGTCCAAAGCGTCGAGGGCACCCTGCTCGCGTTCGAACACGCGGGCGGTCCCTTCGAAGACATCGGCATCGAAGCCGGCGCTCTTCACGACGGCACCTTCCGGGGCCATCGAACCGTGCAGGATGGTGATGCCGCCGGTCTTGTGGATCGGGTTGTCCAGGGCACGCAGGATCTTGCCGTCGAGGTCCGGCGGGTTGATGGAAGCCAGGTTCTCGGCAAGGGTCTTTCCCGTGACCGTCAGGCAGTCGCCGTGCAGCAGGCCGGCGTCGAGCAGCGCCTTCATGATGACCGGCACGCCGCCGATCTTGTCCACGTCGGTCATGACATAGCGGCCGAAGGGCTTCAGGTCACCCAGGTGCGGGATCTTGTCGCCGATGCGGTTGAAGTCGTCCAGGGTCAGTTCGACCTCGGCTTCACGGGCGATCGCGAGCAGGTGCAGGACGGCGTTCGTGGAACCACCGAAGGCCATGGTGACGGCGATGGCGTTTTCGAAAGCCTTCTTGGTCATGATGTCCCGGGCGGTGATGCCGAGGCGCAGCAGGTTGACCACTGCCTCGCCGGACTTGCGGGCAAAGTCATCACGACGGCGGTCTGCCGAGGGCGGGGCAGCCGAGCCCGGCAGGGACATGCCGAGCGCTTCGCCGATGCACGCCATGGTGTTGGCCGTGTACATACCGCCGCAGGCGCCTTCACCAGGACAGATCGCACGTTCGATGCGGTCCAGGTCGCCCCTGCTCATCTTGCCGGCAGCGCATGCGCCGACGGCTTCGAAGGCGTCAATGAGGGTGACTTCCTTCTCCGAGCCGTCCTCGAGCTTGACCCAGCCCGGCATGATGGAACCGGCGTAAAGGAAGACGCTGGCGAGATCCAGGCGGGCGGCCGCCATGAGCATGCCCGGGAGGGATTTGTCGCAGCCTGCCAGCAAAACGGAGCCGTCAATGCGCTCGGCCTGCATGACGGTTTCAACGGAGTCTGCAATGACTTCGCGCGAAACAAGGGAAAAGTGCATGCCCTCGTGGCCCATGGAAATACCGTCCGAAACGGAAATGGTGCCGAACTGCATGGGGAAACCGCCGCCCGCGTGAACGCCTTCCTTGGCACCCTGGGCGAGTCGGTTCAGCGAAAGGTTGCAGGGCGTAATTTCGTTCCACGAGCTCGCGACGCCGATTTGGGGCTTGGCGAAGTCGTCATCGCCCATGCCTACGGCCCGGAACATGCCTCGCGCGGGGGCGGCATGGATGCCGTCCGTTACGACCCGGCTGCGTGGCTTGATGTCCGGCTGGTTGTCTGTCGCAATTGGGGTGTGGTCACTCATGGGCACGAGTCTATGACTCTTGGGCTGTGGCCAACGAACATGTTCGGCGGGTTAAGGCGAATTTAGCGCTATTTCATTCAATATTTCATTCAAATACTGGACAGTTGTCTCAATATGTGAGACATCAATCTCATCGTCGACCGCAGTTCCACCCGACGGGACCACGGGAGCCCTGATGGCCGCGAATCGATTGACTAACCTAGACAGCCCCGTGACACGGACGTAACGTCAAATCACGACCACTGCGCCACTCGAACAGACATGCGCCAATTGAACAGACATGCGCCACTCGAACAGACAGAAGGGCTCCTCCCATGGAATGGTTGATCACGGTCATCGTCATCGTGTTGATCGTCGCGATTGTCTGGTGGCTCCTGAGCCGCAATAGAGCGAAGTCTTCCCCGGGTGCCATGGCCCCGGCCTCGCCGTCACCGACGGCTTCCTCTCCACAGATGGACGTCACAGCCGCCGCCTTGACAGGCTCCGCCCCTTTGGTCGCCGCAACTGCGACCGCGGATCAATACGTGGCCGCGTCGCAGGCGGCCGCGCCCGAAGCCGAGCCGGAGCCGGAGCCGGAAGCGGTGCCTGAGGCGGGGGGCCTCGACGTCGACGATTGGGAGCGACCTTCCCCTCCCCCCGACACCGGAGCGGCCGCCCCGGAAGAGTCCTCCGCAGCCGGAACCTCGGCGGAGGAGCCCATGTTCGAGGAGCCCACGCTCTCGGAACCTGTGCTTTCCGAGGACGCGGTTTCCGAGGATGCGGTTTCCGAGACCACCGGGCCGGTTGCTGCCGAGCCCGAACTTGAAGGGGGCGTGACGGCCGACGACGTTACGGCGGCCGACGCCGGACCCTCCGTTCCCGCGGCGGCAGGCGTTCCGGCCTCGTCGACTACGGAACCAGCAACCCCCGAACAGTTGGCCGACAGCGCCGAGTGGGAAGCTACCTGGAGCGAAGGCGGCGCACCCGTACCCCCCGCTCCGATCCACCACCGCGAATACACCGACGCCCATGCACCGACGCTTCCCGGTGCGGAATCCGCCGCGGCGGAGGCAGTCGACTCTGCTGCGGAAATGCAAGAAGACCGGTCCGAAGTTCCCGACGCGGCTCCGGCGCCTTTTGAGTCAACCACCCAGGCCGAGGATTCCACCGGCGCGCCGCCGCTTGGCGGGCATCTTGCCGCTGAGCAGCCCTACGGTGAAGGATCGGCTGCGGCCGGCGCCGACGGGAGCGGCCCCGCTGGCTACACGGTCAAAGGCAACGCGGACACCATGACCTACCACGATGAAGACAGCCCGTCCTACGACGAGGTCAAGGCCGAGGTCTGGTTTATTTCGAGCGCCCACGCCGAGGCAGCCGGTTTCCGTCCGCCCCGCAGGAACCGCCGCTGAGGGCCCCAAGGACCTGAGGATCCACGGCGGCAAGCGGCCCTGCAAGCAGGACAAGCAATGAACCACGCAAAGGCGGGATCGGGGAGCGTTTTCCGGTCCCGCTTTGCGCTTGCACGGGCGCTGATAGCGGTGGCCTGCCTCGTGGCTTTGCCGCTAAGCGCCTGCACAGGGAGCGCTCCCGGCCCGGGGCCCACCCAAGACAACGGACCGGAGCTGCTTCGGAAGCTTGACCTGAATCTGACACTCCCGTGGTCCATCGTGTTCCTCGGCGACGGAACTGCCATCATCTCCGAACGCGACACCAAGCTGATCAAATCGGTCCGAAACGACCGGGCCACGACGGTGGGCGAGTTTCCCGGCGTCGTACCCGGCGGCGAAGGCGGACTGCTGGGGCTGGCCCTCTCCCCCGCGTTCGCCAGCGACCGCCTGCTTTACGCCTATTTCACCGCCGAATCGGACAACAGAATTTCGCGCACCCGCCTTGAGGAGGCCGCGGACGGGCGGCTGAGCCTCGGCGCACCGGAAGTCATCTTCTCAGGCATCCCCAAAGCCTCGACCCACAACGGCGGCCGCATCCGCTTCGGCCCCGACGGGTTCCTCTATGTCGGCACGGGAGATGCGCAGCACCCGGAGCGGGCGCAAGACCGCAATGCGCTCGGCGGGAAGATCCTGCGGCTTACCCCCGAGGGGAAAGCCGCGCCGGGCAACCCGTTTGGCAACCCCGTTTACAGCTACGGGCACCGCAATGTGCAAGGGCTCGCCTGGGACAGCTCCGGCAGGCTGTGGGCGAGCGAATTCGGCCCTGACGTCAACGACGAACTAAACCTCATCGAGGCGGGCGGCAACTATGGCTGGCCGGAAGTGACCGGGGCGCCCGGCCGCGCCGGCTACATCGACGCCAAAGTGGTCTGGCCGTCGACGGCGGATGCCTCGCCGAGCGGGCTGGAGATCGTGAACGGAACGGCGTTCACGTGCGCGCTGCGCGGGCAGCGTTTGTGGACGGTACCGCTCAATGGAGAAACGGCGGGGAATCCCGTGGCATACCTCACGGCGGACTACGGGCGACTCAGGGACATTTCGCTTGCGCCGGACGGCACGCTTTGGGTCCTTAGCAACAACCAGAACCCTGACTTTGCGCTGGTCCTGAAGCCTCCCGGCCAGTGACGCGCAGGAGGCCCGTGCCGATTTCACACTTCGGCAACTGTCGTGTAGAGTTACATGTCGTTGCGGAGATCAACGAGGGAAGAAAAGCCCTCCGTTGATCGAAATCGACAAATGCACCTCTAGCTCAATTGGCAGAGCAATTGACTCTTAATCAATGGGTTCCGGGTTCAAGTCCCGGGGGGTGCACCAAAGGGAAGGACCCTTGAGCGGCAGCAGCCGCTCAAGGGTTATTTCTTTGCGTTGCGAGCAACAAACAATTGCACCTCTAGCTCAATTGGCAGAGCAATTGACTCTTAATCAATGGGTTCCGGGTTCAAGTCCCGGGGGGTGCACCAAAGGGAAGATCCCTGGATGGCTGAATGGCCGTCCAGGGATCTTTTTGCTTTTCCGCCGGCTCCGCCGCGAGCCGGACTTTACCGGACCAGCTTCACCGGATCGGGCCCAGAAGCTTAGTTGGAGGCTTCGCCCGGCGCTGCGGCCACAATGTCGTTTACGACTGCCGAGGAATGATTGTTCGCCAGTTCGCGTACCAGCGACTGGAGCTCCCGCCGCAGTTTGGCAGTGTCCACGGGCACAGGTGCAAGCACTTCGCGTTCCAATTGCGTGGCGAGCCCGAGGGTGTGCTCGCCCGCCTCGGTCAAACTGACCACTTGGCTCCGGCGGTCGGACACGCTGCGCGCGCGCCTGACATGGCCGTGGGCCTCCAGCCTGGTGAGCGTCTTCCCCATTGTCTGAGCCTGAACCCGGACGATCTGTGCGAGCGTCGACTGCGTGGTCGGTCCATTGACGGCAAGTACTTCCATGACAATGACCCCGGCATGGGTCAGGTCCATACCGCGCAGTTTTTCGTTCCAGGCATGCTCCACGAGTCGCGCGGCCGTGGAGAGCAGGCGCCCGGTGGGCCACCGTTCCATATCAGGCATAAGGGCCAGTATATAGACCGCTGCGCGCCGATCATGACCGGGGTTGGATTCGTGAAGCGGCCAGCCCGTCACTAAGCTGAGTGATCGCGAACGCTAGCAAGGAGCTCAACATGGCCGAACGACTCATTCCAGGCGACACTGCCCCGGACTTCACGCTCAAGGACCACACGGGTCGCGAGGTCAGCCTGGCCTCGCACCGCGGCCGCAAGACAGTCATCTACTTCTACCCTGCGGCGTCCACGCCGGCATGTGCCAAGCAAGCCTGCGACTTCCGCGATTCCCTCGCAACCCTCCAGGCTGCCGGTTACGACGTCCTTGGAATATCTCCGGACACGGTGAAGGACCTGGAAAAGTTTGTGGCCGAAGAATCACTGACCTTTCCCCTGCTGTCCGACGAAGGACACCACGTGGCTGAGGCCTATGCGGCTTGGGGCGAAAAGAAGAACTACGGGCGCACCTACCAAGGGCTGATCCGCTCAACGATCGTGGTGGACCCCGACGGCAAGGTGGCCGTGGCCCAGTACAACGTGCGGGCCACCGGCCATGTCGCCAAACTCCGCAGGGACCTCAAACTCGACAAGTAGCCACCGCATCGCCGCATAGGCGCGGCTGGAATGGGTGGCGCGAAACCACGGGTACAATGGAGGCCGGTATATGACCGGAGCGGGAATCCCTGGAAGCCGCTCCGGATACCAACACCAGCGCGAGTGGTGAAATTGGCAGACACGCAGGATTTAGGTTCCTGTGCCTTCGGGCGTGGGGGTTCAAGTCCCCCCTTGCGCACATTCAGGAAGTGCCCCGGTCCTTGGCCGGGGCACTTCCGGTTTTCAGCCGGGACTCAGGGCCCTGAACTAGACTGGGCTGCGGTCCGGCTGCCGCGGGCCTCAGCCCGTCCAACTGCCTTGAGGGGACAAGAGTGGTAAGCAGCAAGCTTCGCCGTGTCACGCTACAAATCGGCGCAGGCCTTCTGGCCATGGCCTTGACCTCGTGCACGGTGAGTCCCGGACCGGCACCGTCGACATCGGCCGCGGGCGGCGCTTCGGCAGAGCCGAGCAAGACCTTCAACTTCGGCACCCCGTCGATGCCGCTTGGGCTCGATCCCGCCGTGACGAACGACTCCGAGTCGTATCGCGTCACCCGGCAGGTGATGGAAGGCCTCGTAGGGGTCGACGCGTCCACCGGCCAGCCAACTCCCCTGCTGGCCACCTCTTGGGCGCAAGGGAATGACGGACTTAGCTACGACTTCAAGTTGCGGTCAAAGGTCACCTTCCACGATGGAACCGTCTTTGACGCCGCGGCCGTCTGCAGCAATTTCAACCGTTGGTTCAACTTCCCGGCGGCCGTGCGACAGCAGGCACCTGGGATCGCATTCAAGAGCGTCTTCAAATCCTTCTCGGACGAACCTTCCCTTTCGCTCTTCAAAAACTGCAAGGTTGTCTCTCCCGACCACGTCCAAATCAATCTGGCCAAGCCCTTCACGGGCTTCCTTCAGGCCTTGACGCTGCCGGCGTTCGCGATGTCGTCCCCGAAAGCGATGGCAGACGGCAAGGCCGACGTCCTGGACAAGAAACTGTCCGGTCAGCCGGCATCGGCCTACGCCTCCCACCCCGTGGGCACGGGTCCGTACGTTTTCTCGTCATGGACCCAGAACCGCATCACGCTCAACAGCTACAAGGGCTACTGGGGCGACCGCGGAGAGATAGCCACCGTCAACTTCATTCCGTTTGACTATCCGCAGGCCCGGCTCTCGGCCTTGCTCGCAGGAACCATCGACGGATATGACCTTGTCACCGCCGGCACCTTCGACCAATTGGTCAAGAAGGGCATGCAAATCGTCCAACGGGATCCGTTCTCCGTGATGTACCTGGGGATGAACGAGTCCGTGGCGCCCCTCCAGAACCTTGGCGTGCGCCAGGCAATCGAGATGGCCATCGACAAAGACACCCTCATCCACAAGTTCTTCATCGACAACACCTCGCCGGCGACCCAGTTCGTTCCCCCCAAGCTGAGCGGCTTCAACAACAACGCACCGTCCCTGGGATACGACCCGGACAAGGCCAAGCAACTACTCGCCAAGTCCGGCTACAAAGGCGAGGAGCTCAAGTTCTACTACCCGCTCAATGTCACGCGCGCCTACCTTCCCACCCCGGAGAAGATCTACGCGGAGATCAGTGCGGAGCTCACTGCCATCGGGCTGAACATCAAGCCGGTACCCGTGAACTGGGACGACGGCTACCTCCAGAAGGTCCAGTCCCCCGGTGACCATGCGCTCCATTTGCTCGGCTGGAATGGCGCCTACTCGGACCCGGACAACTTCGTGGGCACGCTCTTCGGCGAGAACAACGGCGAGTTCGGCTACAGCGATCCACAGGTGTTCTCAAAGATCGACCGGGCCCGGGGACTGCCCGACGGCGCTGACCGCAACTCCCAGTACCAGACCATCAATGCCCAGATCGCTGCCACCGTTCCTGCGGTACCCATCGCTTTCCCCATCTCGGCGTTGGCCCTTTCCGACCGCGTCGAGAAGTACCCGGCGTCGCCTGTCTTAAACGAAGTTTTTACAAACGTTCGCCTGAAGTCTTGACGTCCCGCCGCAATTTCAGTTATGCGCCCACGCGGGGATATTCTGTGACAGCCAGTGCCGCCGCTATCGGAGATTGATCGTGACCTTCATTTCCAAGACACACCACGCTGACGTCGTCCTTATTGGGGGCGGGATCATGAGCGCAACCCTGGGTGCGTTCATCAAGCAACTCGAACCCAGCTGGACCATCTCCCTCTTTGAGCGACTCGACGAAGCCGGCCTGGAAAGCTCCGGACCGTGGAACAACGCGGGAACCGGGCACGCAGCGCTGTGTGAGCTTAATTACTCACCTGCAGCGAAGGACGGCTCCGTTGACCCGTCCAAGGCCCTCCACATCAACGAGCAATTCCAGCTCTCCCGGCAGTTCTGGTCCCACCTCGTGGACAACAAGTTGATCGGCTCCCCCAAGGGCTTCATCAACACCGTCCCGCATATGAGCTTCGTCATCGGCGACAAGCACGCAGACTTCCTCAAGACCCGCTACGAGGCACTCAAGCCCAACACGCTCTTCCGCAGCATGGAATACACGGAAGACCAGGCACAGATCGCCAAGTGGGCTCCGCTCATCGTCAAGGGCCGCGACGCCAAGCAGCGCGTTGCCGCCACCCGCGCGGCGGAAGGCACCGACGTCGACTTCGGCGCCTTGACCCGCGAACTGACCGGCTATCTCGCTGCCAACGGCGTTGAAGTCAACTATGGCCACAACGTCACCGATGTGAGCAAAGCCTCCGACGGCGGCTGGGACCTTTCGCTCAAGCACCCCGCTTCCGGCGAACACGGCCAGATCCACGCCAAGTTCGTCTTTGTCGGCGCCGGCGGCGGAGCGCTCCACTTGCTCCAGGCATCAGGCATCCCGGAAAGCAAGGGCTACGGCGGTTTCCCGGTTTCCGGGCAGTTCTTCCGCTGCACCGACGAGGCCATTGCCGGCCAGCACAGCGCCAAGGTATACGGCCAGGCCTCAGTGGGTGCCCCGCCCATGTCCGTGCCGCACCTCGATACCCGCTACGTTGGCGGCAAGCGTTCCCTGCTTTTCGGCCCGTACGCCGGCTTCTCCACCAACTTCCTCAAGACGAGCAGCTACCTTGACCTGCCGCTGTCCATCCGCCCGGGCAACATCATCCCGATGCTGGCCGTGGCCAAGGACAACATGGACCTGACTGCGTACCTCATCAAGGAAGTCGCTAAGCGCCACGACGCCAAGGTTGAGTCCCTCCGCGAGTACTACCCCCAGGCCGACGGCGGCAACTGGGAGCTCATCACCGCAGGCCAGCGGGTGCAGATCATCAAGAAGGACTCCAAGAAGGGCGGCGTGCTGCAGTTCGGCACCGAAGTCATCACGGCCCGCGACGGCTCCATCGGGGCACTGCTCGGCGCCTCCCCCGGAGCCTCGACCGCTGTCCCGATCATGATCGAGATGCTGCAGCGGTCCTTCCCGAAGAACTTCAAGGGCTGGCAGTCCAAGCTCAAGGAAATGATGCCGGGCTATGGCGTCAAACTGAACGACAACCCGGAACTTGCCGCCGAGCTGGAAGCGAGCACTGCCCGTTCGCTCCAACTTGAGCCTGCCGACGCTGTTCAGCACTAGCAACCGTCCGGGCTGCGGCCGGTTCCAGACAAGAAACAGACCGTAAATCCCAGGAGACAGTGCAATGTTCCGTCTGGCAAAGCTTTCACTGGCGAACAGGGCACTGATTGCGCTGATCACCGTCTTCGCGGCGGTGTTCGGCGTGATCACCATGTCTTCCCTCAAGCAGGAGCTCATCCCCTCGATCGAGTTCCCGCAGATCTCGGTGATCACGGCGATGCCGGGCGCGTCCCCGGAAGTTGTCGACAAGCAACTGAGCCGTCCGCTCGAAGCGGCACTGAACAGCGTCGAAGGCCTGGAATCGACCACGTCGACGTCGCGGAACGGTGTTTCGCAGATCTCCATGGTGTTTACCTACGGTTCGAACCTGGACCGCGCACGCAACCAGATCGATCGCGCCATCTCCAACGCCAAGCGCATTCTGCCGGCCGACGTCGAGCCCCGGTCTTTTGCCGGCAGCATCAGCGACTTCCCGATCGTGTACCTGGCGGTCTCTTCGGACAAGTCCCTCAGCGAGCTGAACACGGACCTGCAGCGCTTGAGCGTCCCCCGGCTCCAGAAACTGGACGGGGTCCGGAGCGCCGATGTGACGGGCGGGGCTACCCAGCACATCCTGATCCAACCCAAAGCCCAGGCCATGGCCGCCAGCGGCGCCACGGTTCAGTCCCTTACGAACGCCCTCAAGAACAACGGGACTCTGGTCCCGGCCGGAACCATCGAGGATCAGGGCAAGACCCTCTCCCTGCAGATCGGCAGCCCGGTGGACTCCCTCGACGTGATCAAGGGCTTGCCGCTCACCGGGGCGAAGGCCGGAACCACGATCGGATCGGTTGCCGACGTTGGCATCAAGGACGACGCCGCAACCTCGATTACCCGGACCAACGGGAAACCCACGCTGGCCCTGTCCATCACGAAGAAGCCCGACGGCGATACCGTCGCCATTTCGCACGCTGTCAAGGATTCCGTTCCCCAGATGGAAGCCGAACTCGGCTCCAATGCGCACTTCACGCCAGTGTTCGACCAGGCCCCGTACATCGAAAAATCCATCAAGGACCTCACCACGGAAGGCCTTCTTGGACTTGGCTTCGCGGTGGCAATCATCCTCGTGTTCCTGATGTCCGTACGCTCCACGCTCGTGACGGCGGTATCCATTCCGCTGTCGCTCCTGATCACGTTCATCGGCATATCGGCAACCCACTACTCGCTCAACATCCTCACGCTTGGCGCGCTGACCATCGCAATCGGCCGCGTTGTGGACGACTCGATCGTGGTGATCGAGAACATCAAACGGCACCTCAGCTATGGCGAGCACAAGCTCGCGGCCATCCTCAATTCGATCCGGGAAGTCGCCGGCGCCATCACGGCGTCCACCCTCACCACGGTTGCCGTCTTCCTGCCGATCGCCTTTGTGGGCAACCTGGCGGGCGAACTGTTCCGGCCCTTCGCCCTGACGGTGACCATCGCCCTGTTGTCCTCGTTGCTCGTGTCCCTCACCATCGTTCCGGTGCTGGCGTACTGGTTCCTCAAATCGCCGTCGCAGGCCTCGGCTGCGGAGGACGTCCGTGCCGCGGAGGATGCCCGAACCAAGGCGCACGAGGCAGAGCAACGCAGCCGACTGCAGCGCGGCTATTTGCCCATCCTGTCCAAGACCCAGAAGCACCCGGTCATGACGATCGTCGCCGCGGTCCTGGTATTGGGTGGAACAGCTGCCATGTCCCCTCTGCTCGCCACGGACCTGCTCGGCAACTCCGGCCAGAACAGCATGACTGTCCGCCAGGTCCTTCCTGCCGGCACCAGCCTGGAGCAGACCGGCGCCGCCGCCGCGCAGGTGGAATCGGTCCTCCGCGGGATCGACGGAATCAAGGACGTCCAGGTCACCTCGGGCAACGCCCAAACCGGATTCGCCGCCCTCACCTCAAGTGGCGCTTCCAACTCGACTTTCACGGTGGTGACGGACGATAAGGCTGATCAGCAGAAACTGCAGGACACAGTCCGGTCCCGCCTCGCCAGCTCCTCGGCTCCCGGGAAGGTCACTGTTGGTGCGCAGCAAGGCGGCCTGGGCACGTCCTCCAGCGTCGACATCACCATCAACGCTGCCAACTCGGCGGATCTCAAGACGGCAAGCGACGCGGTGGCCAAGGCCATGGACGGCGTGCCCGGGAGTGCCGAGGTGGCCACCAACCTGGATGCCAGCCAGTCGGTGGTGCAGGTGAAGGTTGATCGCGCCAAGGCCGTCGCCGCCGGGCTGAACGAAGAACAAGTTGCCGGCGTCCTGGCGTCCACCGTCAGCCCCATCCCCGCAGGCACTGTCCGTATCGACACCACGGACTTCCCGGTACAGATCGGCGAAGGCACGCACTTCAGCAGCATCGCCGATGTCAGGGCCATCAATCTCCCGACGCCGGCGGGGCCGGTTCCGCTCTCGAGCATCGCGTCCGTAGACCAAGTGGACACTCCGGTCTCCATCACGAGCAGCAACGGCCAGCGGAGCGCGAAGGTGACCGTGACGCCGTCGGGCTCCAACCTTGGCGCCGTCAGCTCGGCAGTCAGCGACCGGCTGGCCTCGGTGCAGCTGCCTGCGGGCGTTAGCGCCACCATCGGTGGCGCCACGACTCAGCAGGCGGACTCCTTCCGCCAGCTCGGCCTCGCACTCCTGGCCGCCGTCGCCATTGTCTATGTCATCATGGTGGCCGCGTTCAAGTCCCTCATCCAGCCCCTCATCCTGCTGGTGTCCGTGCCTTTCGCGGCGACCGGCGCCATCGCTTTGCTCCTGGTCACGGGGGTTCCTCTCGGACTGCCTTCCCTGATCGGCATGCTGATGTTGGTGGGAATTGTCGTGACCAATGCGATCGTCCTGATCGATCTCATCAACCAGTACCGTAAACCTCATAATGGCGGCCCCGGAATGAGCGTGGCGGACGCCATCACCCACGGCGCGAGGCAGCGGCTACGTCCGATCCTCATGACGGCGCTTGCTACCGTATTCGCCCTGACGCCCATGGCTTTGGGCCTCACAGGAGGCGGCGGGTTCATTTCCCGGCCGCTCGCAGTTGTGGTCATCGGCGGCCTTGTTTCGTCCACGGCTTTGACGCTCGTCCTTGTGCCCGTCCTCTACAAACTGGTCGAAGGCCGGCGGGAGAAGAAGTCGCTGCTCAAGGCACTTACGCAACGCCCCGACGTCGCGAAGGACGGTATCGCCGGACACGGCGAAAGCGATCACGCGGACTGGACCACCGGAATGATTCCGAAAGTCACCGGCCGCCGCTAAGCCTCCAGCCCCGCCGAGTAAGGCGATACACCGGGAACAAAATGATGCCGTACCCTGTTGCAGCCAGTGATACATGCAAATGCATCTATTTTGGGATAGACTGTTGGCAGAGCCCGCACACCAATCGGGCAGGCAGAAAGGCACATCATGGAGATCGGCGTATTCAGCGTCAGCGACATCACCACTGACCCCACCACGGGCCACACCCCCACGGAGAACGAACGCATCAAGGCCGCCGTGGCGATCGCAAAGAAGGTCGAAGAGATCGGCATGGACGTCTATGCGATCGGCGAGCACCACAACCGCCCCTTCTTCTCATCGTCCCCCACCACCACACTGGCGTACATCGCAGCGCAGACTGAACGCATCACGCTGTCAACGTCCACCACGCTGATCACCACGAACGATCCCGTCAAGATCGCCGAAGACTTCGCGATGCTCCAGCACCTGGCGGATGGACGCGTGGACCTCATCATGGGCCGCGGCAACACCGCCCCCGTCTACCCCTGGTTCGGCAAGAACATCCAGGACGGAATCGAACTCGCGGTGGAGAACTACTCCCTGCTCCGCCGGCTCTGGGATGAGGACACCGTCAATTGGAGCGGCAAGTTCCGCACCCCGCTGCAGAACTTCACCTCCACGCCCCGCCCGCTCGACGGCGTCGCGCCCTTCGTCTGGCACGGCTCCATTCGCAGCCCGCAGATCGCGGAACTTGCCGCGTACTACGGCGACGGCTTCTTCGCCAACAACATCTTCTGGCCCAAGGAGCACTACCAGCAGCTGATCGGCCTGTACCGCGAACGCTATGAGCACTACGGCCACGGCAACGCTGACCAGGCCATCGTGGGCCTCGGCGGGCAGTTCTTCATGCGCAAGAACTCCCAGGACGCCGTGAAGGAATTCCGCCCCTACTTCGACAATGCACCGGTGTACGGCCACGGGCCCTCGCTCGAGGACTTCACGTCCCAGACGCCCCTGACCGTTGGCAGTCCGCAGGAAGTCATCGAAAAGACCCTGACTTTCCGCGAGTACTTTGGCGACTACCAGCGCCAACTGTTCCTTGTGGACCACGCGGGCCTGCCGCTCAAGACCGTCCTGGAGCAACTGGACCTCTTCGGCGAAGAAGTCCTGCCGGTCCTGCGCAAGGAATTCGAAGACCGGAAGCCTGCCCATGTACCTGACGCACCCACCCATGCATCCCGGGTGGCAGCGTCCGTGATCGCCTCGGCCAAGGACGACGCAGCAGATGCTGTCAGTGGCGGCATAGGGCGGACCCCGTGACCACCGCGGCACCCACCTCGTCCGCCGTGCGCCTCGCCGCCGAAACCTGGGAGTCCTTGTTCCGCTCCCAGGTGGCGGTGATGCGCCGCCTCCAGGCCGGGCAGGCATTCAAGAAGCTGCCCATCAAGGAGTACGACGTCCTGTTCACTCTCTCCCGCTGCCCCACGGGCAAGCTGCGGCTGAACGAGATCAACGATCACGTCCTGCTTAGCCAATCCAGCCTGAGCAGGCTGGTTGACAGGTTGGAGAAGCGCGGTCTCGTGGAGCGCAGCATCGCTCCCGACGACGGACGCGGGATCCTGCTGGGGCTTACGGCTGCGGGGCAGGAACTACAGAAGGAGATCGGCCGCGAGCACATCCGCGACATCGCTGAACTTGTGGCCCCGGCCCTGACAGCCGAAGAGCAGCGTGAGCTTCTACGTCTGACCGAAAAGCTGCAGGCGTTCGTCGCACACAAGCAGCCTCGCGAAGGCTAGCGAAAGCTAGCGGAGGACGACGAGCTTTGCCGGATCCTCATCCGGCAGCTCGTCGGCCACTATTGCCGTGACCTTCAAGCTCTTCAACGACAAGCTGCCGCCCACCGTGGAAAGGAACGCGGTGTCCGAGGAATCGCGTCCGGCCGTAATACGCAGCATGGACTCGCGCGGAGCCAGGCCGGTGGGATCGATCACGTACCAGGTTCCGTCGATGTGGGCCTCAGCCACGGCATGGAAGTCCATGGGGCTCAACCCGGGCGCATACACCGCCGCGAGACGGGCGGGGATGTCCTTGGAGCGCAGGAGGGCAATGGCAAGGTGGGCGAAGTCCCGGCAAACACCTTTGCGGTGCAGGAGCGTTTCCACTGCGCCGTCCGTCCCCCGCGAGGAACCACTGACGTAACGGAGCTCGTGGTGGACCCAGTTCCGGACTGCCTGCAACAGCTCCTCGCCGTGCAGCCCGCCGAACTCGGCGTACGACGTCGGAAGAAGCCGATCGGACTCGGCATAGCGGCTGGGCCGGACATAGCGGATGAGCTCCATCCGGGAGGACTCATCGGGGACACCCAAGCCCTCCACCGAGGCACGGTAATCAACAGTTACCTCGCTGGGTTCGTCGAACTCCATGTACTGGAAACGTCCACCGTGATGGTCCGTCAGCTCGGTGAGCGGAACAGCTTCGCCTTCCACCGTGACTGACAGCTCTTCGGTCAACGATTCATAGCCAGGATTGCTGGCCACGGCTATTGCCATGGCCACCTTGGTGTTGGCTACGGTCTTGAAAACGAGCTGGGCAGCAACGTTGCGTTCCATGGATCTCCGGAGTGTTGCGGCTGGACAACCCCCACTGTCGCCGATCTGTGTGCGTCAACCTGGGTTCTACAGATTGACCTTCAGAGACAATAGCATCCGCTGGACGTTGGCGAATTCCGAACTCTGGTCAACGTACTTGGCCGCTTGGTCCAAGGTGTCAAAGGACTTCGCGGGAGCAACAACTTCGTCCGTGGCGAAGGCATGCACGGCTTGCATGTCCCCGAAGTAGTAGTTGCCCTTTCCCGCGGGTCCCACCACAAGGTTCCGCAGCTGGCAGGCCTGGCCATCAGCTCCGGCCACCAAGTTGGTGATTCCGTATGAACCGAAGAATTTGTAGCCTTGGATGACCCGGAACACCACGTGCGGGGGGATCATGGAATCACCCTCGGCATGGGGCAGGTCAATGGGCACGCTGCTGACCACGACGTAAGGACGCTTGGCGGCCGGATTGCAGTCAGCCGGACTCGCCGAGGGCAGCCCGGTGTGAAGGGTCGCCAGGTACCCTCCCTTGGCGTCTTTGACCTCGATCTTCAGTGCGCCCGGCATGGAACCGGCGTCGGGCGTGACGGATTGCGCAATCCAGTCACTCGGAAGATCAAAGCTGACCTTCTTGGCCGCATCCGAGTATGTCTTCCACGCCGAGGCGGTCGCCCCCGCCGTCGCGGTACTGCTAGCAGAGGGGCTCCCAGTGGAACTGCCCGACGGCGGCGCCGTACCCGAGGCCGACGGGGTCGCGCTCCCGGGCGCCGCACTGCTGGACCCGGCCGTCCAGACGGCGCCGCCCTTGCCATCGGAACTACAGCCGGCCGCGGCGACCACAATGAGCGCACCGAGGACGGTGACTGAAAACTTCAACGGGATCCGCTTTGCTCTCATGCGCACCAGCCTAACGGCGCCGAGCCACCGCCTGCCTGTCCCGATCGGCGTTTCGCATGTGAAACCCAGCCGATGCACTTGCTGCGCCGCTTCGGCCCGCATCGTAGGGCTAGGCTGGACGCATGGCTCCCGATCAGCTTGATGAGGACGAAAACAATGTGGCGGACATCTCCGCGGTGGACATCGCGGACTGGCGTTTGCGGACCTTTGCCTTGTACGACGACGTCCGTAAGATCGCGATGGACGACCCCTTCCAAGCCCATGTCTACTGGCGCCAGGAACGGGACCGCATGTTCGGAACCCACCCGGCCTCGGCACTGACTCCCGCCAGCAAGCGGTCTTTCTCGGGTCTGCGCACTGCCGACTACGATTCCCGGTTTCGCCGTTACGCTTCCCTTTCTCCGGAAGGCGCGGGCCAGGAGATGAACGTCCAGACCGGAACCGACGGCGTGGTGCCGTTTGTCCGCCTCGGCACCTTCGACCTCGACGAGCTCGGCTCGCTGGCCGTGTGGCGCCTGCGCAGCTACGGCGGCGGCATCTTCGTGCCCTTCCGCGACGCCACGGCCGGCAAACCCGGAGGAAGCTACGGCGCCGGCCGCTATTTGCTGGACACCATCAAGGGAGCCTTCCACGGCCTTCGCGGATCCGGGCAACAAGAGTTCGTGCTCGACTTCAATTTCGCCTACAACCCGTCCTGCGCATACAACGAGGCCTGGGCCTGCCCCTTGGCCGGTCCGGCGAATCGCCTGGCCGCGGACATCCCCGTGGGGGAACTCTACCTGCCCGTCTAAACCTGCCCGTCTAATTAGGCCGAAGGACGTAGGATGTCTTCATGACTTCCACACGTGCTCACCGGATCGCCCGGGTCCGCCCGCTCTCGCCCGCCTCGCCGGACGAACACTTCTTCGTCGCGAACGACGCCGCCGACTTCGCCTCCGCGCAAGGCCGGAGCTGGACTGTGGTGGACAGCCCCTTTCCCGGCTCGCCGGCCAACGGCGGCAGCGCCGGGCGACCGGGTTGGGTGAGGGGCGCCGAGGTTTCCGAGGATGCGTTCACGTTCCTTGCACCGTCTGTGCCCGCCAACGTGTTCGGCATGGCGCACAACACCGGGCAGCCGGGCCGGGATCTGCCCGCGCAGGCGTTCCACAAAGCCGCCACAAGTGTCATCGGACCGGGCGACGCCATCGAACTCGCCTCGGATGTCGGTTACGTGGACCCCGAAGCGGAACTGACCGTCGTCGTCGGGCGAAAGGTCCGCGGGCTCACGCTCGACAATGCGCGCGACGCGATCCTCGGTTTCACGATCGGCAACGACGTCTCGGCGCGGGACCTGCAAAAGACCGACGAACTATGGATCAGCGCGAAAAGCCAGGACACCTTCACTCCTGCCGGACCGTGGATCGTCACCGACCTCACTGAGGGCGACCTTTCAATCGGTATCGTGCACAACGGCAAGGAATTACGGACGGCCAGCACGGCCGACCTCGGATGGAAAGTGGACGAGATCCTTGTCTACCTCACTTCGTTCATGACCTTGCACCCCGGAGACCTGGTCCTCACAGGCTTCCCGGCCGAGTGCGCCAGGATCGAGCCCGGAGACCTTGTGACCTGCCGGGTTGAGGGCATTGGAGAGCTCAGCAACCCCGTCATCGCAGCATCTTGGGAGAAATTTCCCAGCTAGATATGAAAGGCTTGAGCCATGGAGCCTCCTGCCGTGCCGGCAATTAAGACGCGGCAGACGTCCCCTTCCAGGCCAAATACAAGCAGGCGCCGCAAAGGCGTGCTGCGCTATCCGGTGGTCAGGCAACTCATCCGTTTCACCGGCGTCGGGATCATCTGCACCGTCACTTCGCTGGCGCTGTACGCTCTGTTCCGGCCGTGGATTGGACCCCAACCTGCCAACGCCGCAGCGCTGATCATCACCTCGCTCATGAACACGGCCCTGAACCGGCGGCTGACCTTCAAGATCAGCGGCAACCGGAAGAGAGCCCGGGACCACCTCAACGGGCTGATCGTGATCGCCGTGGCACTGGTCATCACCGGCGGGAGCCTGGGCGTGCTGCACGCGTTCCGGCCCGAAGCCACCCTCGAGGAGGACCTCTGGACCACCACGCTGTCCGGATTCGTCGCGACGGCGGTGCGGTTCACGATGCTGCGGCACTGGATTTTCCGCCGGGCCCGCCACGTTTGATTCCCTGCCGGCTTCCCAACTGTCCAGCAGTAGATGTCGTTTTGAGGGCTCAAAATGACAACAAATGCGAGCTAGTTGGGTTGGGGACGGTCAGCGGCGACCGAGCCCCTGTACGCTCCCGACGGCGGCGGCCACTGCTTCCGCGGCTTGCTCCAGTTCCGCTGACGTCACCGTGGAGTCGAAGCTGAAACGCACAGCTGTGTGGGCCACTTCGGCCTCGATTCCCAAGGCCAGCAGGACCGGCGAGGGAGCGTCGGATCCCGCAGCGCAGGCCGATCCGCTCGAGCACACCACACCAAGCCGCTCGAGCTCAAGCAAGACCGACTCACCGCTCGTCCCCGGGAAGCAGAAGGACGCGACGGATGGCAAGCGCTGCGAGGGGTGGCCGGTCAGCACAGCACCGGGCACGGCCTCAAGGACAGCGCGGATGAAGGCATCCCGCAATTCCGAAACACGCCCAGCCAGTTCCAACTGCCCTGCATGGGCAAGAGTCAGTGCCGTGGCTAGCGCAACGGCACCCGCAACGTTTTCGGTCCCGGAGCGCCTGCCCCGCTCCTGGCCACCGCCATGGACGAGCGGTTCAAGGCGCAGCCTTCCTTTTGCGTAGAGCACGCCGCTGCCCTTCGGCGCGCCAAGCTTGTGGCCCGAGATACTCAGAGCGTCTACTCCGAGTTCCTTGACGCTTATGGGTAGCCAGCCCGCGGCCTGGACGGCGTCCGTATGGAACGGCACGCCATGTTCCGCTGCCACCTCCGCGAGTTGGAGCACGGGCTGCACCGTCCCGATCTCGTTGTTCGCATACATGATGCTGACGAGGGCCGTCTCCGGACCCAGCACAGCCCGGAGCGCCTCGGCCGTCACCACGCCGTGCCGGTCCACGGGGACCACGTCCACCTCGAACCCATGGACGCGTTGCAGGTAGAGCGCGGATTCTTCGACGGCGGGGTGCTCGATGGCGCTGATGACAACGCGGTTCAGGGCAGGGTCCGCCGCACGTCTCGCGAGGGCGATTCCTTTCACTGCCAGGTTGTCCGCCTCGGTGCCGCCCGAGGTGAAGGTGATCTCGCCTGGCCGGCAACCCAAGGCTTTCGCTACCGCCGCCCGGGCACCCGACAACGCGTTCGCAGCAGCTTCGCCGAGGCTGTGATGGCTTGAGGGATTGCCGAACTCCCCCGTCAAGTACGGCCACATCGATTCGAGGACTTCCCTGCGGACGGGTGTGGTCGCCGCGGCGTCGAGGAAGATCATGGCCTCAGCCGAGACCCAGGGATGGGTAAGGTGTCACGTCGAGGGTCACGTCCAGGCCGAGGTCCAGCGCGTTGACGCTGTGCGTGAGTCCGCCGATGGAAATGACATCGACTCCCGCGGCGGCGATGTCCGCCACAGTGTTGACGTTGACGTTGCCGCTCGCCTCGACGACGGCGCGGCCAGCCACCTGCTTCACGCCGGCACGGAGCTCCTCAAGGGAAAAGTTGTCCAACATGATCGTGTCGACACCGGCCGCCAGCACGGGTTCGATCTGCTCGGCATTGTCCACTTCCACTTCGAAGTGCGTGGTGTGGCCCAGCTGGGCCTTGGCGGCCTTGAGCAGTGCGGTGAGCTTGGCGGAGTCTCCGCCGGTCATCACGGCCAGGTGGTTGTCCTTGGCCAGAACGGCATCGGACAGACTGTAGCGGTGGTTGGCTCCTCCGCCGCAGCGTACGGCGTAGCGTTCCAATACCCGCAGCCCGGGGGTTGTCTTCCTCGTGTCTGTAATACGGGCTTTGGTGCCGTCGACCAGCTTGACGAACTCGGCGGTCTTGGTGGCAATGGCGCTCATGCGCTGGGCAAGGTTGAGCCCGACGCGTTCGGCGAGCAGCACCGAGCGGGCCCGGCCGTTGACCCGCGCGAGGTGTGTTCCGGCGTCGAACGCTTCACCGTCCGCGAGCAGCAGCTCCACTTCGGTGTCCGGGTCGACGAGCAGCATGGCGTCGCGGAACACCGTGCCGCCGCTGAAGACCCCCGGAACCCGGGCATTGAGCACGGCGGTGGCCCGGGCTTCCGCGGGAATGAGCAACTGCGAGGTGATGTCGCCGCTCGGCGCGTCCTCCGCGAAAGCCCGCTCCAAAATGTCCCGGACGGGTGCTGCGGGGAGGGTCAGGCTAGTCATTGACGAGGCTCGCTTTCCGGCGGATCGTGTATCTCTGAACAATTTCTTCGCGATGGGTTTCGACGGCGTCACTCCGATAATGCGCCCCGAGCGACCCCCGCCGCGCCCCCGCGGCCTGCACCAACAACTGCGCGGCAAGGAGCAAATTGGCATCTTCATGAACCAAGGAATCCACTGAGTCCGGCACATTCTCAGGAAGCACGACGTCGGCCCAAGCGTCGAGCGACTCAGCAGCCTCCCGCAGCAACCCCCCGGTCCGAAGCACCCCTGCCTTGGCGGTCATCAACCGGCGAAGGGCGGTCCGTGAGAAAGGCTCCGGGACGAGCTCAGGCTGCCACGCGGTGAGCGCCCCTGCCGGCTCGGTGGTTCCCGAAAGCGCCGTTGTTGCGTGGAGGTCCACGCCGGCCGCCGAGCTTGCGAGGCGTTCGCCGGCGAGAGACCGGAGCGCAGGCGCCGAGGGAACCAGCGAGTCGGTCACCCCACCGTTCGACGGCGCCCACCCGAGGAACCCCTCAACGGCCCGCCGTCCGAACACGAGCCCTTCGAGCAAGGAGTTGCTTGCCAAGCGGTTCGCGCCCTGGACTCCGGTACAGGCAACTTCGCCGGCCGCGAGCAGCCCAGGAACAGAAGTGCGGCCGAACAGATCGGTGACTATGCCCCCCATCCAGTAGTGGGCGGCAGGGGCAACCGGAACGGGTTCGATGGTCCAGTCGATGCCGGCTTCGCGGGTCCGGGCGCTAAGCGTGGGAAAGCGCTTCTCAAGGAAGCCCTCACCCTTGTTCGCTTCCACGACCCGGGCGTCAAGGAAGACGTGGCCGTTCGGATCACCAAGCGAAGCCAGGTGGAGGGCGATGCTGCGGGAGACGACGTCGCGCGGGGCCAGTTCGGCGTCGGGGTGGTAGCGAGGCATGAACCGTTCGCCGTTCGCGTCCACCAGGATGGCGCCTTCGCCGCGGACCGCTTCGGAAATGAGGAGCGGATCGGCGCCGAGGGGAGCTGGTTTTCCGGCAGCGGCGAAGACCATGCTCGTGGGGTGGAATTGGAAGAACTCCAGGTCTGCGAGCTCGGCGCCTGCCCGCCATGCGAGCGCGATTCCGTCGGCCATTGCCACCAAGGGATTGGTGGTCTGGGCAAACAGTTGCCCCGCCCCACCGGTGGCCAGCAGCACGGCATCGCCGATTACGTTCTCAAGGCGGCCGTTGCGCAGGAATTCAACGCCCGTCACACGCCCCTCGGACTGGAGCAGGGACGTCGCCTGGGCATGTCCCAGCACCTGGATCTTCCCGGCGTCCTGTGCGTCAAGGACTGCCAGGATAAGTGCGTTCGCTACCCCGGCACCGGTGGCGTCTCCGCCGGCGTGCAGGATCCTTGGCGCGGAGTGGGCGGCTTCGAGCCCCAAGGCGGGATCGCCGTCGTCGTCTGCATCGAAACGGACACCAAAACGCTCGAGCCCCATGATGTCGAGGCGCGCTTCGGTGCACAGCACCCGCACGGCCTCCACATTGCAGTGGCCCGCGCCGGCCTTGAGGGTGTCCGCGATGTGCGCGGCGACGGTATCCCCGGGGGCGGGCTCGTCCAGCACTGCCGAAATCCCGCCCTGGGCGAAGAAGGTGTTGCTGTCCGCCAGCGCGCCTTTGCTGAGCAGGACGACGTCCGCACCGGCATCGGCGGCCAGAAGCGCGGAGTAGAGGCCGGCGATGCCGCTTCCGACGACGACGAGCCGCCGCCGCGCCGGAGCACCGGGAATGCGTTCTGCAGTCATGTGAGGCTCGATTCGACTGGTTGGTAAAGGGTGTGGCCTAGAGCGGCCGTGCTGCGAGCATGCGTTCGAGGGCGATTTTGGCGTTGTCCTTGACCGAGTCGTCCACCGTGATGCGGTTAACCACGAGGCCTTCCACCAGTTCCTCGAGTACCCAGGCGAGGTAGCCGGGGTGGATGCGGTACATCGTGGAGCAAGGGCAGATCACCGGGTCGAGGCAGAAGATGGTGTGCTGAGGGTTCTCGGCGGCCAAGCGGTTCACCATGTTGATCTCGGTGCCGATCGCGAAAGTGGTGGGCTCGGTTGCGGCGGCGATGGCCTTCTTGATGAAGTCGGTGGAACCCGCGCCGTCCGCCGCGTCAACAACTTCCATGGGGCACTCGGGGTGCACGATGACGTTCACGCCAGGGAATTCGGCGCGCGCCTTCTCGATCTGGCCCACGTTGAAGCGTTTGTGGACGGAGCAGAAGCCGTGCCAGAGGATGACGCGGGAATCCAGCAGGGTCTGTTCGTCGTTTCCGCCGAGTTCCTTGCGCGGGTTCCACATGGGCATCTGCTCCAGCGGCACACCGAGGGCCTTGGCCGTGTTGCGGCCCAGGTGCTGGTCAGGGAAAAAGAGGACCCGCTGGCCACGTTCGAATGCCCATTCGAGGACCATCTTGGCGTTGGAGGACGTGCAGACGATGCCGCCGTTGCGTCCGCAGAAGGCCTTCAGTGCCGCCGAGGAATTCATGTAGGTCACCGGGATGACCGGGGCACGGCCTTCGGAATCGGGGGCGGTCCCGAAGAGCTCTTCGAGCTGCTCCCAGCATTCCTCCACCGAGTCCTCGTCCGCCATGTCCGCCATGGAGCAGCCGGCGGCGAGGTTCGGCAGGATCACGGCCTGGTCCTCGCTGGACAGGATGTCGGCAGTCTCTGCCATGAAGTGCACGCCGCAGAAGATGATGGCCTCGGCGTCGGGCTTGGTCAAGGCGGCGTTGGCGAGCTGGAAGGAGTCACCCACGAAATCCGCGTACTGGACAACCTCGTCGCGCTGGTAGAAGTGGCCCAGGATGACGGCCCGGTCCCCCAGCGTCTCCTTGGCGGCGCGGATCCGGGCGTCGAGCTCGGCGTCGCTGGCCAACTTGTACTCTTCGGGCAACTGGCCTTGGCGGGGCGTCGCCTTAGGAGCGTCGTCGGCACTGGACGCGCCGGGACCGTAAGCCGGGATGCCGGCGAGGGCTTCAGCGACGTCGTACTCCCACGGGCCCTTGGCCAGAGCGGGACTGCACGTCGAGCCGGCCGCGGAACGGCCGCTTTCGGCTTCTTCCCGCGTGATCAGCTGGATAGCTGTGTTGACGCTGCTCATGGTGTACTCCTGTTGTCTGGCCCGAGTCCGGGCGTGCCGGTGAAGCGGTAGAGGCGGGGAGGGCGGTGTTTTCCGCCCTGGAGGTATTCACCGGTTTCCTCGATTTCCGGTGTTCCCTTGATTTGCCGGCGGAAGTTCGCCGGATCCAGCTGACGGTCCAGGACAGCCTCGTAGACTTCCCGGACCTGTGCGAGGGTGAAGAATTCACCCAGCAAGTGATACGCGATGGAACCGTAGGCCATCTTGTTGCGCAGCCGCCACAAGGCATAGTCCACAATCGCGTTGTGGTCGAAGGCCAATTCCGCGAGCCGGTCTGCCCGGAACCAACGGACGTTCTCGGATTCATCGGCCAAGGCGGCTTCCGTGGGCTGCACCAACGCCCAGTAGACAATCGAGACGACCCGTTGGGCAGGCGAGCGGTGCAAGCCGCCGAAGGCGTAGAGCTGCTCGAGGTATTGGGGAGCCAGCCCCGTGGTCTCGCGGAGGTTCCGTGACGCGGCATCCTGAAGGGATTCGTCGTGCTGCAGCGGGCCGCCGGGCAGTGCCCACATGTCCTTGAACGGTTCGCGGATGCGGCGCACGAGCGGCAGCCACAAGGTTGGGCGGCCGGAGGTTTCGCTCGGGCGGAGGGCGAAGATCACCGTCGATATGGCCAACGACGGCGGCGCGAGCCTGCGCTCTGCGACATTGGCGGAGGTGGCGTACACGGTATTCACCCCGCTTCTTTGCCGTAGGGACGAGAAAGTTAGTTATAGTCAAAATGACTAGAACTAATGGTACGACTGTCAGCGCACAGTGTCCAAATGTTTCAGCCCGCGTTCTCCTTGGCCGCAGCTTCCAGGAGGGGCAAAGTGCGGCCTTGGAAATGCGTATTCAGCACGATCACCGAGGACGAACGAAGCACGGTCTTGGTGCCGATGAGCTTGTCCAGCACGCGCTGCAGGTCAGAGTTCGATTTGCCCACCACCCGCACCATGAGATCCGAACTGCCGGAAACGGTGTGGACCTCAATGAGCTCGGGAATGGCAGCCAGGGCTTCGACGACGGCGTCGTGACCCAGGTCCTGGTTGATGGTCAGGGAGCAGAAGGCGACCACAGGATAGCCGAAGCCGGCAGGATCGGGCTGCGGAACCCAGGGAGCCACAACCCCGCGCTCGGCCATCCGGTCCAGCCGCGACTGGACCGTGGCGCGGGCGACCTTCAAGACCCTGGATGCCTCCAGGACTGAGGCCCGCGGGGAGTCGGTGAAAAATCGGACAATCTTGGCATCCAACTCGTCCACAACCATCAGTTTTTCCTACTTCCGCCCAGGAGCTGTACAAATCGGCACTCCATGCCGAGATGTCACACCAGCTTGTAACCATCCTCTCACGAGTGTTTTTCGCCACTCTCCCTCGGAAGCGGTAAATTCGATAAGTCCTACAAGGACCAGCTGACAAACCATCCACAAGAAGGCAAACACGAATGACAACGAAGTCCACCGCTGTTCGACCCGCCATTCCTTCGCAAGGCCTCGGCCATTCGATGAAGCCGCGCCAGCTCACCATGATGGGCCTGGGCAGCGCGATCGGAGCGGGACTCTTCCTGGGATCGGGTGCCGGAATCCACGCGGCCGGCCCCGCAGTACTCATCTCCTACCTTGTGGCGGGCACCCTGATCATCGTGGTGATGTGGGCGCTCGGCGAGATGGCAGCCGCCAACCCCAACAGCGGCGCCTTCTCGGTCTACGCGGAAAAGGCCATGGGCAAGACGGCCGGATCCACGGTCGGCTGGCTGTGGTGGCTGCAGCTGGTAGTGGTCATCGCCGCGGAGGCACTCGGCGCAGCAGGGCTGCTGTTCTCCGTCTGGCCGGTCATCCCCGTGTGGGCGCTGGCCCTCGTGTTCATGGTGGCCTTTACCGCGATCAACCTCGCCGGGGTCCGGAACTTCGGTGAGTTCGAATTCTGGTTCGCCATCCTGAAGGTTGCAGCCATTGTCGCCTTCCTCGCCATCGGGGCGGCCTTGCTGTTCGGCTGGTTGCCCGGAGTGGCTTCCCCCGGCTTCGGAAACCTGAGCGGCAACTTTGCGCCGTCCGGCTGGTCTGGAATTGCAGCGGCGCTCTTCGTCGTCATTTTTGCGTTCGGCGGCACCGAAATCGTGAGCGTGGCCGCTGCGGAGACGCAGAACCCTGCACACAGCGTCGGCAAAGCCATCCGCACCGTGGTGTGGCGCATCCTGGTTTTCTACATCGGTTCCGTCTTCGTCATTGCAGCAGTGCTGCCCTCCGACTCCGAAGGATTGAAGTCGCCGTTCGCCGGTGTCCTGAACCTTGCCGGCATCCCGGGAGCCGGCACGGCCATCACTCTCGTTGCCGTCGTGGCCCTGCTTTCCGCGCTCAACGCCAACCTCTACGGCGCCTCGCGCATGGTCTTCTCCCTGTCGGAGCGCGGCGAAGCACCGGCCTTCCTGTCGCGGCTGCGCGGCGCCCAGGTGCCCATGGCCGCCGTCGGGGTTTCCGTTGCTTTCGGCTTCATCGCCACTGTCCTGGAACTCCTCTTCCCCGACCACGTGCTTCCGGCCTTGCTCAACCTCGTAGGCTCCACTTGCCTCGTGGTCTGGGGAACGGCGCTCGTGTCACAGTTCATCCTGCGCCGCCGCGCCGACCGCGAAGGAACCGAACTGCCGCTTCGCATGAAGGGATTCCCCTTCCTCACGGTATTCGGCCTGGTGCTGCTCGGCCTGATCTTCGTGGTGGGCTTCTCGAATGCCGAGAGCGCGGGCCAGCTGATCGGCACGTTCCTGTTGATCGCGTGCATCGCCGTGGCCTGCAGGATCGGCGCCAAGGTCAAGTCCGCACGAAACGCCTAAGCAAACCCAACTAACTCGCAGTTGTTGTCGTTTTGACGCCTCATAACGACAACAACTGCTGGGCCCACGCCGCCAGGGTTCCCTGGCCGTGGGGCCACACCGGCGAGGGCCCCGGCCTGAGCTTGCGAAGGCTGGGAGCCGGTGGGGACTTGCGAGGCGAGGGTGGCGGTGGGGAGCTACTTGGGTGGGCAAGAGGTGCACAAATTGCTATGTGCCCCCTAGCGAAGACTGGCAGTTCATGGCAGTTTGACTAGCCCCGAATAGGCGGATTGCCTATGATTCAAACAGTGACTACGGTCACGTCCATGGACTCATTTCTTCCCGTCGTGGCCGCAGCCGACGCCGCGCCCCTGTCCCCCGGACAGCTTAGGGAGCTCTATTCCCTGATGGCCGCCGTTCGGTACCTCGATACCTCGGCCGTCGCCTGGCAGCGCCAGGGAATCATCCCCGGCTACGCTCCGGAACTCGGCCAGGAAGCCGCCCAGGTCGGCAGCGCCTACGCCCTCGACACTGCCCGCGACTTCGCTTTCCCGACGTACCGCGAAATGGGCGTCGCAAGGACCATGGGTGTGGACATGGTGGCGTACATGTCCACGCACAAGGCAACGTGGCACGGCGGAATGTACGATCCACTGGCAAGCCGCCTCGCGCCCATCCAGGCCGTGGTGGCAGGCTCGGTGCTTCATGCCGTCGGCTGGGCCCACGGCCAGACCCTGAGCGGCGAAAACGGAGTGGCCCTCAGCTACTTCGGCGACGGTGCTTCCTCCCAAGGCGACGTCCACGAAGCCATGAACTTCGCCGCCGTGATGAATGCACCTGTTGTCTTCTTCATCCAGAACAACGGCTGGGCGATTTCCGTGCCCACCGAACGGCAAGTGGCCGGCGGCTCGGTAGCTGCACGCGCCGCGGGCTACGGAATCCCGGGTATCCAGGTGGACGGCAACGATGTGGTCGCCGTCTACGAGGCCACCCGCAACGCCTTCGCCCACTGCCGCGCAGGGAACGGTCCGGTTGTGGTCGAGGCCATGACCTACCGCCGCGGGCCGCATTCCACCGCCGACGATCCCGGCCGCTACAGGAGCCTCGACAACGAGCGCATCGACGCCGGCGAGGACCCGCTGGAACGCCTCCGCAAGCGTTTGCTGGCCGAAGGCATAGCCGACGAGGCATTCTTCACCGCCGCCAACCACGCAGCCCGGGCGGAAGAAGAAGCGATCCGCACCGGAATCGAAGCCCTCGGCCCCCGGCCCGGCAACGAAATGTTCGATTTCGTCTTCCAGGAAACCACCCCCGCACTTGAAAACCAGGCCGCCCGTTGGCGCGAGGAGTCCGAACATGTCTGAGAGCACTACCGCCATCCTTGAAGCCGAGGCAGCGGCCGAGACCCAGTCCGTCAAGCTTTCCATGCAGCAGGCACTCAACCGCGCGTTGGACGAGGTCCTCTCCGCCGATCCAAAGACGGTGGTCTTCGGCGAGGACTGCGGCCAATTAGGCGGAGTCTTCCGTATCACCGACGGACTGCAGGCCAAGCACGGAGAATCCCGGGTCTTTGACACGCCGCTCGCAGAATCTGGCATCCTGGGCATGTCCGTAGGGCTGGCCATGGCCGGCTTCCACCCGATTCCGGAAGTACAGTTCGATGGATTCGCGTATCCCGCCATCAACCAAATCGTGTGCCAGATCGCCCGGATGAACTACCGCAGCCGCGGCACTTTGCCGATGCCGATCACGCTCCGGGTCCCCAGCTTCGGCGGCATCCGCGCCCCCGAACACCATGGCGAAAGCCTCGAGGCACTCTTCGCGCACGTTCCGGGGCTCAAGGTTGTCTCACCATCGGACCCGCACGATGCCTACCACCTGCTCAAGTTCGCGGCTTCGCGGCCTGACCCGGTGATCTTCATGGAACCGAAGTCCCGGTACTGGCAAAAGGGCGACGTCGACACAGCCGACGGCGGTACCCTCACCGGTGCCCGCATTGTCCGGCCGGGACGCCACCTGACCCTCGTGGCCTGGGGTGCCATGGTAGCCCGGTGCCTGCAGGTTGCCGAGCTCGCCGCGGAGGACGGAATCGACGTCGAGGTCCTTGATCTGCGCTGGCTCAAGCCGATCGACGCGGAAGCACTGGCGACTTCCGTCGGAAAGACGCGGCGCGCCGTCGTCGTGCATGAAGCTCCGCTGACCTCCGGGCTGGGTGCCGAAGTGGCCCAGCTCATCACGCAAAGCTGCTTCGGCACCCTCAAGGCGCCCGTCGAACGGGTCACGGGTTTCGACGTGCCGTATCCCTCCGGCGACCTGGAGGACGAATACATTCCGAACATTGACCGCATCCTCCTGGGAATCCAACGAGTACTGGAGTATCGACGTGGCTGAAATCAGCTTCCCCCTGCCCGATCTTGGCGAAGGCCTCATCGAAGCGACCGTGCTGGACTGGCTCGTCTCTCCGGGCGACCAAGTGGAGCGGAACCAGCCGCTCGTGGAACTGGAGACGAGCAAATCCGCCCTCGAGTTGCCAAGCCCGCAGGCGGGTAAAGTGATCCGTATCCACGGCGCGCCGGGCGAGACCATCAACGTCGGTGAGCCGCTGGTGGTGTTCGAAGTGCCGGACAATACTGCCGGCATCGTGGGCACCGTTCCCAAGGATGACGCACCGAAGCGCCGGGTCCGCCTGAGCGCTGTACTTGATGAGGACTGACACCATGAGCGGCAGGCACACGGAAGAGCACATCCACACGGTGGAGGGCACAGACCCGCATCTGTTCGTGGAAGTCCATGAGCCCGCCGAAGGCACCGACGCCGGGTTGCGCCCTGTCCTGCTGCTGCACGGTTTCTCCTCGTCCACCAAACTCAATTGGGGCGACACCGGCTGGATTTCCACCCTCAAAGCCGCCGGCCGGCGTGTCATCACGGTGGACCTTCCAGGGCATGGCCAGAGCAGTTCGCCCGAGGACCTGGACTCGTACTCGCCGAGCCGGATCCGCGCCGACCTGCTCCAGATAGTCGCCGACGCCGGTGCGCGCCCCGTGCGCGCCGGCGACCCCACCAGCGGGCTCGACGTCATCGGCTATTCCTTGGGTTCCCGGCTCGCCTGGGAATTCGGGGCAACCCAGCCCGAACTCGTGCACCGGCTGGTGTTGGGCGGCCCGAACAAGGAAGACCCCTTGGCGTCCTTCGATCTCGTGGCCGCCCAGCGCTACCTCGCGGACGGCACTCCCATTGAAGACGAGTCCACCGCAGGATTGCTGAAGATGGCACAGCTCTTGCCGAGCAACGATCTCTTTGCGCTCTTGTCCCTCATCGAAGCCATCAAGGGCGAACCCTTCGATCCTGCCGAAGCCGTGCCCCACATGCCGATGCTCCTCGTGGCCGGCGAGAAGGACGAACGGGCCGTCACCATGCCGGAACTCGCTTCGATCGCTGCCCACGGCGGCGGGATGGTTGAACAACTGCTCGTCCCAGGCCGGAACCACAGCAACGCTGTGACCAGCAGGGTCTTCAAGGATGCTGCGGTGGCGTTCCTCGGCGTCTAAACGGCGGCGGAGCAGACGCCTTAGCCGGCCAGCCGCTCCGCATTGAGCGTCATGCGCTCCAGCACACTGACGGCCATGGCGTATTCGTCGATGCCGATCCCCATGGAGAGGTCCTGGCGGGAATCTTCAACGAGCCTTTGGGCTTCCGTGTGTTTTGCGCGGCCCAGTTCGCTGAGGCTGAGGCGATCGTCCACCATGATGATCATGCCGCGGCCCACGAGCGCGCCGAGTTCGTTTTCGCGACGTCGCGTGTCGCCGCCCCAAAAAGGGTTGAGTATTCCGTCAAGATCCTCGGGGCTGATGGGTGACTCGGCCAGGACGTTGAGGGTCTGCCACTGCCTGCGGCTGAGTTTCAACCTCGCCAAGGTGCTGTCCAGGTGCGCCTCCAAAGCGGCGTCCAGGCGTTTGGTCCAGTAACCGATGGGCTTGTTCACATGGCCCATCGTGGCAGCGCAGAGCGGTCCCGGCAACAAAGGTAGGCTTGATTCAGCGCTGGATGACGTGGAAGTGAGACGAATGGGCATGCGCTTCAAGGACCGTGCGGACGCCGGACGCCGCGTGGCAGCAGGTCTTCCGCAGCTCCGGCAACGGCCGGACACCATCTTGCTGGGACTCGCCCGCGGTGGGGTCCCCGTGGCGGCCGCTGCCGCCGTCGAGCTCCACCAGCCATACGGCGCCATTCTGGTACGTAAACTCGGCATTCCGGGGCGTGAAGAAACAGCGTTCGGCGCCCTGGCCTGGTCCAACGGCAGGATCGTCCGCATACTCAACCGGCCCCTCGGCGAACGCATGCTGCGGCACGGAATCACCCAGGCTTCCCTTGATGCGGTGGAGGCACGCGAGCGGGGCGAACTCCTGCGGCGAGTGAAGACCTACCCGGGTATCACCTTCGACCTCTCGGGTAAGACCGTGGTCCTTGTTGACGACGGACTCGCCACGGGCGCAACGATGCGCGCCGCAGTCGAGGCCGTCCGCGCAGGCGGGGCGGGGACTGTGGTGGCCGCCGTCCCCGTGTCATCCCTCGAAGCCCAAGGGTCCATCAGCCGCGTGTGCGATTTCATGATGTGCCTGCACACGCCCGGAAAGTTCCACGCCGTTGGCGCGTTCTACGAGCACTTCGAACAACTGACCGACGACGACGCGGTGCGGCTTTTGGGGCGGGCGGGGTAGTTTGTGAGCCGCAGGAGCGTTGCCGGTTTCGCGTCATATGTGAGCTAGCGTTGGAGAATTTCGCGTCATATGTGAGCTAGCGTCTGACTGCGAATGGGAGGGACAGGACAGCGACGACGACGGCGATAGCTCCCCCCGCCGTCGTACGTGCCGTGGCGCGTTCAGTCCTTCCGTTCGAGGAACTCCCGCACCCGGGCGCGGGCAGGCTCGCGGTCGTAGCTGTTCACGAGGGCAGCTGCCATGCGGACAGGGTCACCGAAGAAGAAGTACTCATACAGGGCCTGGCGCCCGGCGAACGCGGAAATGCTGGCATCAAAAGCGAGCTTGAAGAGGCGCACGCGCTCCGGCCCGGTCAGCGTCTTCGCCTGCAGGTACAGCTCGATGTCCGGCAACGCCTCGCTGGCCACGTCCGCTTCGCCCGGCAGGGCCATGAGGCCGGACGCCGAGAACTTCCGGATGATGGCGGGGAAACGCTGGGCAACCTTGGGGTACCAGTTGCGAGCCGCATTCAGGGTGGGCCAATGCGGCAAGAACACGCCATCCGGGCTTGGAGCCGCCTGGGCTTCAGCGGCGACCATGAGGGCCTTGCCGATTTCGACGGTTTCGATCAGCTCCGCCAGGTCCTCCTGGATGTGTTGGAAACCGTCAACCCCGATCGATGCCGCGATCTCCGAGGCAAGGCCAAGGAAGAACTCGCTCTTCGCGATGGTCCTCGTGACCACCTGGTGGGTCATGAGGGCCCCGGCGCCGGTCTCGGAGTAGAAGGCATTGCACAGTTCAGGATGGCCGAGCATGAAGATGCGCTCGTTGGGAACGAACACATGGTCGAAAACGACGACGGCGTCCATCTCCTCGAAGCGGCTGGCGAGCGGTTCGTCGTGGGTGCCTCCACCGTTGTACAGCGAGGTCCGGCACAGGTAGCGCATGCCGGGTGCATCGTTCGGAAGGGCGAACGCGTAGGAGTACGGAGCATCTTCCGGCGTCGAGCGCAGGAGCGTCGACGGGAACACGAGGAGTTCGTCCGCGATCGGCGCGATCGTCGCGAGCATGCGCGCGCCGTGGACCACGATTCCGTCTTCGCGCTCTTCCACGACCCTCGCCGAGAGCTGCCCGCCGAGCTGTTCGGAACCTGACACCGAACGGTTGACCTGCGGCGGGATCAGCGTGTGCGTGGCCAGGAGATCGTTCTCGCGGCAATGCTCGTAGTATTTGCGGATGTTTTCGCCGAACACCGGATCGGCCTGGGCAAACCATTTTTCCGCGGCCGCGAGCGCCGTGAGGGCGCCGTTCATGTAGTCACCCGTGCGGCCCAGGAATCCAAGGGAATACTCTGCCCAGGTGCGGATGGCCGCATGCCTGTGTTCGAGGTCTTCTTTGCTGCGCGGCACCAGGAACGAGGCACTTACCCGGTCGCCCGTCGTCGGGGATTCGTAGGTGAGCGCGTCGGCGTACTTCGGGTCATGTTGCATGTCGAAGAGCTTCGCGTACGTGCGGGCCACGTTTCTGAAGGACGGGTGGTCGGCGATCTTCTCGGTGACCATTTCGCCGTCGATCAGGACGTGGGGGTTCATCGAGTTGAGCTTGTCCAGGTACTGCTGTCCGGTCCGGATTCCCATGGTTGTCTCCAATGATGGTTGAGCTGAAACGGCATTGCGCGGTGGATGCGACGTCGACTGGCGCCGCGGCAACTACAGAAGATCCTCCATTCCCAATTGGCTTTCCGGGATGGTGGTGAAAGAGCTGTTGGCGAAGGCGAGCGCGTCGCCGCTGCGGTAGTTGAAGTCCACCACTTCCCCTAGGTAGAGGGTGTGGTCTCCGCCGTCGTAGGCCGCCCATGGCGTGCATTCGAAATAGGCGAGGACGTTGGATAGCCGCGGCGCGGTCCCACCTTCGACCCACCGGGGCTCGGGCCCGGGTCGGCCCGCGAAATGCAGGGCGAGCTGCTTCTGTTCGGCGCCCAGGATATTGACGCTGAAGGGGCGCCCGGCGAGCTCGTCGTGCGCTTTGGCGTTGCGGGCGATGCTGACCAGGACCAGAGGCGGTTCCATGGACACAGAGGTGAAGGAATTGACGGTGATGCCATGCCGCTTGGTGGCGCCGTCGAACGTCACGATGGCAACGCCTGTGGCAAAGCGGCCCAGGCTGCCGCGGAAGTGATGTGCCCGCGGCCGAGAAGTGCGGCCCAGGGGTCCCGGCTCCGCGTTCTGGCTGGACTTGGCAATCATCGTTGATTCCTGGTTGGAGATTGTTCTATATGTGAATTTGTTCTATATTTGAACAACAAATTCTCATACAGAACCATAGTCTTTTGTGTGCTACAGCACAAGACGGCGGGCCGGCCGCGTTTGGCCCCAACATAGGATGGAGCGCATGATGTCTCCCAGCGCCGCGAAAAGTCTGCAGGAAACGACGGCGACGGTCTCGCCGTCGCAGACCCTCTCCCGCGGAATCCAAGCCTTGGAAATCCTCGCCGCTGCCGAGCGCCCCCTGACCATCGCAGAACTCGCCGGCGCCTTGGGCGTCCATCGCTCGGTGGCCTACCGGATCCTCCGCACGCTGGAGGATCACTCCCTGCTGGTGCGCGACGACGCAGGACGCGTCCAGCCCGGTCCCGGCCTTGCGGTGCTGGCCCGGGGCGTCTCCCGCGACCTCCAGACGGCCGCACTCCCGGAGCTCTCCCAACTCGCCAACACCCTGAACATGACGGCCTTCGTAGCGGTCTGGGACCATCAGGACTGCGTCACGCTGGTCACGGTCGAGCCCCGCCACTCAGCCGCGACCTTGGCACAGCATCCCGGCACGCGCCACCCGGTGAACACCGGGGCGCCTGGAATCGCGATCCAGTCCACCATGAGCGAAGAAGAGTGGTCCGCCCGCGCTCCGGGCCTTCCGTATCGACCGGAAGCGGCAGAAGCGCGCCGGCTCGGCTATGCGGCAAGCCACGACGAAGTCATTGCCGGTTTGTCTTCCTTGGCCGCCCCCATCCAGGTGCCGGGCGGGCGCCCCGCGGCGATCGCCGTCGTCTACATCCGCCGCGAACAGGACCAGGCCACCGTCGGCGAAGCACTGGCAGCGAGCGCGGCCCGCATAGAGTCCCAGCTGGCGTAGGGACCCCGCACGTCGCCGTTTGATGCGTCTTGCTTTCCAACGCTCGCTCACTTATGGGGCCAAAACCGGGAACCCTCTCGCAGATGATGTGAGCGAGGGTTACCAAAAAGTGGCCCATAGGTGAGCGAGCGTCGTTATTGCCGGGTGCTTGGCCTGCGCCGGAGGACCAGCCCGGCAACGATACCGAGCAGCAATAGCGCGCCCGAAGCGGCCGCGGACACCACAAAAGCGGCGCCGGGACCTTGGGTCTGGGCCAACTCGCCGGCAAGGTAGGCGCCCAACGCCGTACCCGCCACGATGCCGCTCGCCAGGGCGGTCATCACGGTTGCCATACGGCCGGCCGGGGCCACGACTCCCCCGATGCTGAAGACCGTCACCATGACGGGTCCCACGGGAATTCCGAGCACCAACAGAACAATGACCATCGGCCAGATCCCGGCGGGAAGGAACAAGAGAAGAGAGAACGATGTCATCGCGGCCGCGGCGAGCACCCAGCGGATGGCCAGCCCGAAGCGCTGCGGCCAATAGGCAACGGACAGGGCAGCGACGGCGGAGCTCAGGCCCATGACGGAATACATCAGCCCCGCAATTTCCGCCGTGGCGAACTGGGCGGAGAAAGCACTCAACGCATTCTGCGTTGCACCGAAGAATGTTCCCATGCAGACCATGGCCAGCACCGGAACGGCCACCTTCAGCCAGGCCATGGAACGGACGCTTGACTTCTGCTCCGCACGGACGCTCCCGACGCCGGTCCGCGCCTTGCGCTTTGCCGGCACCACAGCCAATTGTGAAGGATGCACCGCGAAAGCCGGTACGAGGGTGGCTGTAAGGACGGCCGCCAATGCGAGCGGAAGCCAAGGCGCTACGAGGCTCGCGAGAATACCGACCAGCGCAGGACCCAGGACGAAAGTGATTTCGTCCGCGGTTCCCTCGTAGGACAAGGCGGTGTCCAGGTCTGCGCGGCTGGACGCCACGCTCCCGGGACCGGCAGGATTCGCTGCGGCTCCGGGGACCGAATTCCGGGTGTTCAGGTTCCGGGTGGTCAGGGCCATCCAACGGACACGGGCCATGGGCCCCACCTGCGGGCAACTCGCTCCGGCGAGGAAAGCCGTCACCAAAATGGCAATCGCGTCCGTGGGGGCGTTGAAATCGGGCGTCAAGTACGCGGCAACGAGCAAGGCGATGACGGTGACGGCGTTGACAGCCGCGGCCACGAGCAGGATAGGGCGCTGGCCTGAGCGGTCAGCGAGCGAGCCGAGTATCGGCGCGCCCAAGGCCGATCCGATGCCGACGGCTCCGGCAGCAAGGCCGCCGATGGCGTAAGAATGGCTGACGGCCGTGACAAGAGTGAGGGTGCCGACTGTCAGCATGGCGAGGGGCAGCCTCGCGAAGAGTCCCAGCGGTAGGAAGTTGCGGCCTGCGAGTTCGGGCAGGCGGGCGAAGCGTCCAGGTAGGCGCGAGCGGCGGGGCGCGGGCGAAGGGGGTGCGGAGGGAAATTCAGGGTGAGGCTGAAGTGCGGTGTTCGCCGCGGAGTTCTGTGGGGAGGAGTTCATGATTCCGGGTTCGCTGAATAGTACGCATCGTCCCTCCTCCCGATGCGCGCGACCCGGTGTAACCCTCCAAGTCTACCGGACGGCTCAATGCAGACCGATGTGTCTAGGTGTCCGCCGTGTTTAGGCTGCCGCGGCGTCGACGATTCGCACGGTGGAGCCGTTCCGGTTCTTGATCACTTGCAGCTGGCTGCTGATTCTCTGCTTCATCTCCGCAACGTGGCTGACCAGCCCGACTACCCTGCCGCCGTCGCGCAGTCCCTCCAGCGCATCCATGACCTGTTCAAGGGATTGCTCGTCGAGGCTTCCGAAGCCCTCATCCACGAACAAGGTTTCGATGTCCACGCCGCCGGCCTCTTGCTGGACCACATCCGCGAGCCCCAGGGCCAACGCGAGCGAAGCCATGAACGACTCCCCGCCGGACAGTGTGGCGGTGTCCCGCCGCTGCCCAGTCCACTCATCCACGACCTCCAGGCCCAGACCGGATTTCGCGCCCCGGGCTGCCTTGGCGTCGGTGTGCTGCAGTGTGTAGCGGCCATCGCTCATGGCGATCAGCCGCTCTGACGCCGCTGCGGCGACTTGTTCGAGGCGAGCGGCCAGCACATAGCTGTTGAGGCTCATTTTGTAGCCGTTATCGCCTGCACCCCTGGCGGTTTCGGCAAGCTCGTTGAGTACCCGGGCGCGTTCACGGGGGCCGCGCCCGGAGGCCGCGGCTTCTTCGTACTGCGAGCGGATCGCGGCCAGGCTCGTCACGGTGCGGGCAGCGAGTCCTGCAGCAAGATCCATGCGGCGGGCCGTTTCTCCGGCCTGTCCGGCCTCCTGTTCGAGGGCGGCGAGCTCGACGGTGGCCAGTGGCACCTCTCCGGTCTGCACTTCCTTGGCCGCGAGCACGAGATCCTCGGACTCGAAGAGCTCCGCGAGCCGGGCACTTTCGGTCTCGGCCGCCCTGATGGTTTCGTCAAGACTCGCGGCGTGCTGCTCCTCGAGGATTTCGAGCCGCGCGGCTTCTGCGGTGTCGAATCCGTTCGCCGAAAGAGCGCTTTCCAAGGCGGTGGATACATCGCCAAAAGCCTCCCGGGCACGTTCCAACTGCACGCCTGCAGCCACAGCGGAATGCAGCAGCTCGCGGTGCCTGGTCAGGGCCTCAATCCGCTCGCGCAGCGTGTCGAAGTCATCACGAAGCCCGCGAAGCAAGGTCTCCAGGGACTCGCGTTGTTCCCCCAGCAAGACCATGGTGGACCCGGCCTGCGCCGCAGCTGTGTCCTCCCGGAGTTGTTCTTCCTCCAAGCGGGCAATGCGCTCGGTCATGCGGGCGAGGTCTGCCTGTCCCCGTTTGAGCCCGTCGACGGCGGAACGCGCCGAGGCCAGGGCGTCTTTGGCCAAAGCCTCCGCCGAAACGGCTTCCTGAGGATCGATGTCTCCGCCCTGGGCGGCGAGCACGGCAACTTCCTGCTCGGCAGACGCCAGCTCGCCTGCCGCCTGGAGAAGTTCATGCTCACTCTCGTCATAGCGTTCGTGGGCGGATTGCTCTTCCTCGGCAAGGGCCAGGGCGGTTAGCCCGGCTGGCGCAAGCGAAGGGTGCTCGGCGCTTCCGCAGACAGGGCATGCTTCGCCGTCATGCAGCTTGGCGGCGAGCTCCGCCGCCGCATTGGTCAAGCGGGATTCACGGAGATCCAGCCAGAGTTGTCGGAGGTCTTGGGAAAGCGCCCGGGCAAACGCGTGGCGCTTAACCGCCGCAGACTGGGAATCAAGGGCGCCAGCGTAGCGGGCGACGGTCTTGACGGTGTTCTGCGCTGCTGCCGCCTCGCTTTCCCGGAGGGGCAGCTCCGAAGCGGCCGCATCCAGCTTGCCCAGCTCGCGTTCCAAAGCAACCGCCTCCGAGCGAAGCCCGGCCAACGCAAGGGACCGCGCCGCTTTGGCCGACTCCCGCTGCCGTGCAGCGAGGTCGAGGGCGTCAAGCCTTGCAATGATGTCCTCAAGCTTTTGTTCGTCCCCGACCCTGGCCTCCACGACAGCCATCGTCTCTTGAATGCTGGCCAGCGAGGCACCGGGGTCCTTCGTGTCAAGAGAAGCGGCAAGAAGCTTCGCCGTCGCCGATTCCGCCTTCGAGGCCGCCAGGTCGAGGGCCTTAGCGGCACGGTCGACGGCGTCGAGCTGTCCCCCGAGGACGGCGGCTTTGCGGTGGCGTCCAAGTCGCTCCCGGAATTCCTGCACTTCAGCCGCGCGTGCGGAGAGGACTTCGTGCCGGCGCGTGGCGGCGTCGAGCTTTGCGTGCCGTTGAACCCGTTCCCGGGCAGAGTTGAGCTTGTCTGCCAGCTGAAGCCGGAAGGCATCGGCAGAGCTGGCAGCTTCCTGCCGCTCCAAAGATTCGCTCCGGGCCTGGGCCTCGAGGTTCCCGAGCCGGAGTTCGGGCGTGGAATCGTTGGAGCCTGCGTCATCAAGATCCGGGTCGACGGCCTCGTCAATGCCCAGTTGCGCGAACTCGGACTCTGCCCGCTGCGCGAGCAACTGAAGCCCGTTCTGGTTGTCCTGCACTTTTGCGCGAGCGGCGTTTGCTTGGAGAGCCAACTGCTGCTCGATCGCTTCAAAACGCTGGGTTCCGAAGAGCTTTTGCAGGAGATCCAGCCGGTCGGACGCCTTGGAGCGCAAGAATGCCGCGAAGTCTCCCTGCGGGAGCATGACCACCCGGGTGAACTGTTCCCGGTCCATTCCCAGGACATCACCGATCTCCATGCCGGCTTCGTCGTTGCGGGAGGTCTTTTCTTCCCACGCGCCATCAACCCGTTCACGCAGGAGGGTTTTAGCCTGCTGGGTGGTGAACCCCTTGCGTCCACGGGCACTTGGCCTGTCCCATGCCGGGGAGCGTGTGACCTCAAAGCGCCTGCCGCGCGCCGAAAATTCGCAGAGGACCCTCGGCTCCGCAGCCGGTTCCGCGTGGTCGCTCCGCAAGCGTTTGCCGTCCTGGCGGGCGCCCGGCACCGAGCCATACAGCGCAAAGCAGATAGCGTCGAGCACGCTTGTTTTACCTGCGCCAGTGGCGCCGTTCAAGAGGAACAGACCCTGGGCGCCCAGCTGGTCGAAATCGATCGATTGAACCCCGGCAAACGGGCCGAAAGCCTCAATTTCAAGGCGATGGATTCTCACAGCTCTGCTCCTTCCAGCCGGACTGCTTCCAGGGCTTCTCGAAGGGCGGAAAGTTCAGTGTCGTCAGCAGGCCTCCCCCGCACATGGTCGAGAAAGCCGCAGCAAACACCAAGATCGTCTTCAGCCTCCGCAAGCCGGCTGCTGTAGCTGGCTTTGACCTTTCCTGCGGCGTCTTCAGGGTCAAAGCCCAGCACCAGCGTGTCCGGGAACCGGGAACGCAGCTGTTCCATGGCCTGCGCGGGCCGCGAGGAGTCTGTGAGGGTGACTTGGCAATACGCAGTCTCGGCCCAGGAATACTCCTCCGATTCCAGAAGCTCAGCGAGCTTCCCCCGGAGAATCGCCAGCTCCCGTGGTGCTTTCCACAGAACTTCCTCAACGCTCTCAACACCGCCGACGCCGATATCAATCAGCCATGCACCCTTCCGATGCTTGGCCTCGGAGAACGAGTACGCCAGCGGCGAACCGGAATACCGGACGTGCTCCGAAAGTTCTTGTCGCCCGTGCAGATGCCCAAGGGCCGTGTAGCCGAAGCCATCGAAGAGATCCAGGGGGACTGCCCCCAAACCGCCGATGCTCAAATCCCGTTCGCTGTCCGAGGTGATGCCGCCGCTCGCGAAGGTGTGTGCCAGCACTACGGAGTGCACCGGTCCTGCTTCGCTTCTCCGGGCAATGTCCTCACGGATGAGCTGGACCGCGGCCTGCGTGACGTCAAAGTGGCTCGGTGTTTGGGTACCGAGCCGTTCGGCGACAAGCCGCGGTTCAAGGTACGGAATCCCATAGACGGCAAGCACGGGCGCACCCGGCTGAGCCGCGCCGTCCTCGCCATCCAGCGGAAACAGGACAGGGGAAGCGAGATCCTCTACCCGGGTCCGCAAATGGACTCCCCCGCGCTCCAGCAGGCGTGAGGCGAAACCAAGGCGGATCGCGGAATCGTGGTTGCCGCTTGTCAGGACCACCTTGGCTCCGGCATCCGTGATCCGCACGAGGGCGTCGTCGAGAAGCTTCACGACATCCAGGCCGGGCAGCGCACGGTCGTAGACGTCCCCGGCAATCAAGACGACGTCCACCGACTGTTCCCGAACGACTGTCAGCAATTGCTCGATGAAATTGCGCTGGGCGTCAAGCATCCCGACACCATGGAACGAGCGTCCCAGATGCCAATCCGAAGTGTGCAAAAGCCTCATGTTTTCAAGCTAACTGGAGGCACGGACATTATTGGCGCGGCGCGGCGGCACCGTCCGTAACATGGCCTTCCGGGCAGCTGAATTCCTGTGTCAGCCCCGCTTGCCGTCGAAGAAATCACGGGCCGGGTCGACGTCGGGCTTCTCTTCGACGGGAGCCCCAGCGGGAGCCTCAGCGGGAGCCTCAGCCGGCGTGGAAACCTCGGCCGCACTTTCCGCGTCGGACGCTTCAGCGTCGTCGTCGGACTTTTCGTCCCAGCCGTCGGCCGGCAACGGTTCTTCGACCTCAGGCACGGCCGCCGGAGCGGTTTCGCCGAAGCCGCGGAAGATGAGGCCTGCGATCGCCGCGCCCACCACAGGCGCGACCCAGAAGAGCCAGAGCTGCTCCACTGCCCAGCTCGAGCTGAAGATGGCGGATGCGGTGGCACGGGCCGGGTTGAAGGCAAGGTTGCCCGTGGACTGACCCAGCTGCAGCAGGACTGCAACCGTCAGGCCGACTGCGAACGGTGCTGCAAGCTTGCTGGGATTGCGTCGAGCGGTGACACCCAGGAAGACCCCCACGAGGAGAGCCGTGCCCAGGACCTCGATGAGCATCACGCCGGTCACGGGAACCTGGAAGCTCGAATGCGTACCGAAGCCGGAGGTTGCCGTGTCAAAGACAGTCCGGCTGTCAGTGATCCCGGGAACCGTTCGCACGACCGCGAAAATCGCCAGCGCGCCCAGCAAACCGCCCACGATCTGGGCCCCAAGATACGCGGCCCCATCCACGAGCTTCATCCGGCCGGCAACCAAGTGACCAACCGTGATGGCCGGGTTGAAGTGGCCGCCCGACAGGTAACCGAAGGCAAGCATGGCAGCAGTGACGGTCAGGCCGCTGGCCAGCGACTCCGGCATCGGAACCGCCTGGGGGTTGATGAAGATCAGCACACCCAGGCCAATAACCACAAGGAACAGCGTCCCCAGAGCTTCAGCGGACGCCCGGGCAAGGAGCCGGGATCCGCGGGAGGAGGGAGCGGACACAGTTGTGGTCATGTCGAAGAGTTCCTTAGTTCGAAGTTCGGGTGGTCTGTTGCGGAGGCGAACGCCCCAGGCAGGGCAACGCCATGCGGCGGACCGTTCCTGCCCTGCAGCATCCTGTCAGCCGAGTCTGGACGCTTCCTGAATCCGAGCCTAGCCGCCCAACGCGATTGCGGCGACCGCAGCGCACGCGAGAGCGATGATGGACAGGGCGCTTGCAAGCATCAAGACAGCCGACGCTTCCTCCGCGCCATGGTGCAACTGATGGGACCTGGCCCAGACAACGCAGCCCAGGACGATCGTCGCTGCGGCGGCCGTCAAGGCGCAGATTCCCTGGTAGTCGAGTCCGGGTATCCAGGTGGGAAGTTGTCCCGTGCCGGACTTGGCCGTCAACCACCTGCGCCAGATAAAGAGATCCACCACCAGAAGCGAAATCAGCGTCCGGCGCCAAGCGAGCGTGGTGCGCTCCGGCTGAAGCCCCCGATCCCTGGATTCAACGCTCAACGCGCCACCAGGATCAGCACGGCAAAGGTGAATGCCGCCACGGCAACCACGATGGTCATGAGCAGCATGACCCGTGAGAACGGCAGGGCTTCGTCGTTGCGCATCGCTGCCTCCATCTGCGCCCAGCGGCGGTAGGCAAGAGTCGCCAGGCCCGCGCCGATCATGGAAAGCACGACGCACAAAACAATGCGCACGGGCTGCGGCGCGATGTTCGGAGCAAGCTGGTCGATGGCGACGGCGCCGGCCAGCAGCGCCAACGAGGTACGGATCCACGCAAGGAAAGTCCGCTCGTTTGCGAGGGAGAATCTGTAGTCCGGGGTCTTCCCGGTTTTCCGCCATGCGGGTTCACGCATCACTGCCTCCTGGTTCACGAGCCACCGTATCAGCGGGCGTGTGAAGACCGACGAAGCAGCCACGGTAAATTACCACTATGAGTGCTGAACCGTCCCCCTCCGCCGTGCCATCCTTCGAGTCCCGGGTTCACGGCTGCCTGCTGGGCGGTGCCTTGGGCGATTCGCTCGGCTACGCCGTCGAGTTCGACGACGTAGCCACCATCCGTTCCCGCTTCGGCGCTGCGGGCCTCAGCTCTTTCGGCCAGCTCGACGGCGGCAGCCACTTTTCGGACGACACCCAGATGACGCTGTACACCGTTGATGGCCTCGTGGAAGCCCTAGAGTGGGCCAACGACGGCGTAGCGGCGGATGAAACTGCATGTCTCTGGCTGGCTTACCTGCGATGGCTCGCGACCCAGGGCGTGGCCTTGCCGTCGTCGGCCCCCGTTCCCCAACCGCGTTGGATCGACAGCCAGGAGGTGCTCCGGCACCGCAGGCACCCGGGCAAAGCGTGCCTTAGCGGACTCGCCACGGGCCAGATGGGAACTAAGTTCAGGCCCGTCAATCCGGAATCGAAGGGCTGCGGCACGGTCATGCGGTCCGCTCCCTTTGGCTTGGTCCCGCATATTTCCGAAGCCACGGTCTACAAGCTGAGCACCGATGCCGCGTGCTTGACCCACGGGCACCCTTCGGCGCGGCAAAGCGCAGGTGCCTTCAGCGTGCTGGTGCACCAACTGACCGCGGGCTCGGATGTACGGACTGCGGCTGAGCATGCCTTGAGCGTGGTGTCAGCACTGCCGGATCCAGCTCCCGAGCTCCTGGAGCGCCTCCGCCAGGCGCTGGAACTTTCTTTCACCGGCACGCTGCTCAGCCCGGAAGAACTCACGGCACAATTGGGCGAAGGCTGGGTCGCGGAGGAGGCACTCGCCGTCGGGCTCTATGCGGTGCTGGCAACCACCGCGGCAGCGGAGACACGGCGTGATCCGGCAGACCATTTCCGCCAGGCAATTGCGGTGGCGCTGAACCACAGCGGTGATAGTGACTCCACCGCCTCGATCGCGGGCAATATCCTCGGGGCATTCCATGGCGAAGAAGCCCTGCCCTCGGACTGGCTTGAGGCCCTTGAGGCTCCCGACGTCATCCGTGGCATGGCGCAGCGGCTTATCGCCGTCACCATGGGCTAGGGGGCAATCGGCTCAAAGCCGGCGAAGCGCGATGTTGTTGCACGCTTCGCAGACGTCCTCGGGGATGAGGCCGCGCCTCTGCAGGAAACCAAAAATGGCGCAGCCCAGGCAGAACCCGGCAAACGACTCAAGGGACGCTGCGACAATCAGCACCGCGAGCAGGACCCAGGCACCTACGGCGAACCCGGCGAAGAACAGAACCACGGCCGCCGTGCTGAGCGCAGCGCCGATTCCTTGTGCGAAACGCTTGGGCGGCCCCGGGACAAGCTTGGCGGGACCCACCCTGGGGGCCAGGACCTTGACGGACAGCAAGGCAAACGGCGAGATCCTGGGCCCGAACAACACCCGCAGCCAGAAGCCGGCGGCGATCAACACGAGTCCCCAGCCGAGGCCGCTCACGAGGGTGGCCACTGCCGCAAGAACCACCAGGCCGGCCGTGATCCTCGCGGCGTACTCGTTGACGGGGTTGGGGAAAGCGAAGACGGCGCGCCATCCAGTGGCCGCCGGAGCCGGCGTCCCTGCGGTGAACCCTGCAGTGTCAGCCTGTTTTCCCTGTGTCATGGCTCAAGGCTAGGAGCGCCGCGACACAACGGGAAGCTTTGTTGCTCCGTGTGAATTCATGGCGCGGTTAGCGTCCGCCGACCATCTGCAGGAACTCCCCTTCGGACAGGACCTCGATCTGCTGGCCGCGGCTGTGCAACTCCAAGACCCGCTTGGCCTTGCCAGTGAGGCGGCCATTCCGGAGATCGCCGGCCACGAAGCCGTCGCCCACCACCAGGACCGTGGTCCTTCCGGTCACGCGGCTCTCAGGACGCGCGCCCAACTCGGCCGCCCGCTGTTTCGCTTCCGGCCGGGCAATGGCAAGCTCACCGGTGAAGACGACAGTCTGCCCGAACAAAGGGTGGCCCGGTTCCGCCGCAGCGTTGGGGGCCGGGTTGGTGCCCTCTTCCGGCCAATTGCTCCAGGCGCGTCCAAGCTGGCCGGCGCCATTCCCGACGCCGGGTCGACCGACGACAGCGCCCCCTCCTCCGACGCCCGCGAGCGCGGCGATCGTTTGCTTGGACAGTCCGTCTCCGGGCTGGAAGGCCTGCTGTTTCGGTATGGCCAAGCCAAGGGACAAGTAGAGCTCGGCGATGCTGTTGGCGCTGTTCCGGCGTGCGATGTCCACGAGGATTCCTGCGCACGCCCGTGCGTCCTCCGCGGCGTCGTGATGGTTCACGAGCGGAACGCCGGCCTCCTCCGCGGCGTAGGGCAATGAATTGGATACCAAGGAGTAGCAGCGCCGGGACAACATCACCGTGCAGACGTACTCGTAGCCGGGGCCGGGCAGGCCGGAAACTTCGAGTCCGGAGCGGATCACGCCCAGATCGAACGCGGCATTGTGGGCGGCAAGGATATCTCCGCCGATGAACGCGCCGATTTCAGGGAAGAGTTCGCCAAAGCGTGGAGCACCGGCGACGTCCTCGGCGCGAATGCCGTGGATGCGGGTGTTGTGGTACTCGAAGTGGTCGTGGTTTTCCGGCGGCCGCATGAGCCAGGAGGCCTCCTCCACCACGACTCCGCCACGGACCTTGCTCAGCCCGACCGAGCACGGAGAACCCCTGAAGCCGTTCGCAGTTTCAAAGTCGATCGCCGTAAAGTCCAATGCCACTGGTCAAGGTTACAGGTGGATATGGCTTCCTATGGCGGTGGTGATGGCCGCCACTTGCCACGGACCGACTTTTAGACCTCGTCCGCGGTCTCCTGCAGCTTGGTCAGCGCCTTCTTGGTTGTCCTTTGGGTCAGGACATGGATGACCGCCCCTACGGCACCCCCGGCGAAGGCGAACAGCACTACGCCCGGCAAGGAGTCCTCCAGGTTGGTCGCATCCTTTGGCGCGGGCTTCCCGGTGGACTTGCTCCAGATGGCCTCCAGGGCCTTGTTCGCCGCAACTCCGGCGCCCATGCCCACAACCAGGCCAAGTAGTTTGATCAAGATGTTCATCTCGCTCCTCCGATTGTGGCTGGCCCTGTGGTCCAGTGCCAGCCGCCTGCGCCCTAGATTATCAGCATGCTTATCTTCTCTTCCCCGATGAGGGTCGCGCCCGCAATGTCTGGCGGAGCACGGGTGGGACCTACCGAGTCCTCTCGGGTCTCGTCTCCCGGGGACCGGCAGGGTAACCGCCGCGGCGGCTGGCCAGGATGATTGCGAGCGCTGCCGCCGTCGGGACTGCTGCAGCCAACGGCACCCACAGTGCGCCGACAGTAGTCAAGGCCAGGGCGCCATAACCGGCGCCGACGGCGATGCCGAGTTGAATGGTCACCACGGTCAAGCCGTTCGCGGCGTCCCTGTGCTTTCCGCCGGCGCGGAGGATTGCTGCCTGGTTGTAAATGCCGATGGCCCCGAAGGCGGCTCCCCAAAAGGTCACCAACACGAGTTCGCCCACCCATGTGCCACCAAGTAGCGGCAAGAGGCCGAAGGCCAGTACGAGCAGGGCTACCGCGGAAATCAGGGAACGCCTCGGATGGGAATCGGCGGTGAGACCGGCGATCCAGATCCCCACGAGGCTGGCCGCCCCCACGACGGACAGCGAAATGCTCGTGAACGCATCCCGCAGTCCGGAGACGTGGAGGAACGGCGCGATGTAGGTGAACAGGGTGAAATGGCCCAAAAGCAAGAGCGGCCAGGCTGTGGCCACGGCGATCACGCCGGGCAGCTTCAGGGCTCCGCGGAGGGTCGGCGTCGTATGGCCGTCCTCGTCGGGGGCTGCGGGGAGCACCCAAACGGCGAACAAGGCGAGAACCGCACCGACTCCGGCCAGGATAAGGAAGGAGCCGCGCCAGGTGAGCACCGAGCCCATGAGTGTGCCGATCGGAGCGCCGACCGCCAGCGCAATGCTGTTACCGCTGAAGACCATGGCCATGGCTTTTCCGACAGAGTGCGCCGGAACGATCCTGGCAACGTAGGGGGCCATGCTTGACCACAGCATCCCGTGGGCCACGCCCCCGAGGAGCCTCGCCGCAACTGCCAATCCCAGGCTCGGGCTGGAAGCCAACAACACGTTGCTGATTGCGAACGCGAGCACGGTGCCGATCAACAACGCCTTGCGGGGAACCCGTCCGCCGAGCAGCCTGGACAAGGGAAGCGCGGTGAAGACGATGACTGCCGCATAGGCGGCCGTCAGGGAACCGACGGCCGATTCGTCTACTCCCAGGTCCCGGCTGATCTGCGGCAGCAGCCCGGACGGGAGGAGTTCCGTAGTCACCGCGGTGAAGCCTGCTGCGGCGAGGATCAGGAGACCGCCCCACGGGAACACTGGGGCTGATGCAGGAGCGAGCGTCGTCGCTGTCCTGGGTATGGCTACGTCGCGCATCAAAAGTCCTCCTCATTCATGTTCAGTTAGCTGCGGACGCACAACGTTTCGTCTCGTTCTGCCCGCCTCCACCACGCTACGCACGTCGGGCGACTGGAGGCAGGGTCTTTCAGACACCCCCAGCGGATGTCCCAAGGGCCCGACGGCGGTTGTCCCGTACCCTTGAAGGGTGACCCTTTCTGCGATGAACGACTTTGCCGTATCCGCTTTGGTGGGTGCAGGACCGGTGCAGCCGCATATGTCCGCGCTCCTCCCCGACTGGTTGAACCCCCAGGTCTTCCTGGCCGACCCCGCCTTGGCACCATGGGTAGTCCTGCTCGTGTGCGGCATTGTGTTCGCCGAGACGGGACTCCTGGTGGGCTTCTTCCTGCCGGGCGACTCAATGCTCTTCACCGCGGGGCTCCTCGTCGCCACGGATACCATCAAGTTCAATATCTGGGCACTCGCCGCCCTCATCGTCGTGTCAGCGATCATCGGCAACCAGAGCGGCTACCTCATCGGTTCCAAAGCCGGACCGGCCATCTTCAACAAACCTGATTCCAAGCTGTTCAAGCGGGAGAACGTCGAGAGCGCGCACGCCTTCTTCGAAAAGCACGGCGGCAAGGCCCTGATCCTGGCCCGCTTCGTTCCGATCATCCGCACTTTCGTCCCGGTGATTGTTGGCGTCGCGCAGATGGACAAGCGCAAGTTCTTCATTTTCAACGTCATCGGGGCGGTGCTCTGGGGCGGTGGCGTCACGCTGCTCGGCTACCTTCTCGGCGACAAGGTTCCGTGGGTCCGGGACAACCTCGACATCATCTTTGTGGTCATCGTGCTGCTCTCGGTGGTCCCCGTGGCCATCGAGGTCATCCGCGGCTTGCTCGCCAAGCGCAAGGCCACTGACCGCGGCGCGGAACCCGCCGAAGAGTTTGTCGACCGAAGTGAAGCCGGAAAGCACGGCGAGCGCTAAACGCACTGGCTTAAAGACAGAGGCACCCCGCACTTTGTTTGCGGGGTGCCTCTGTCGCTAAAAGCTTGCCAGGAGGTTTAGCGCAGGGCATCCACAATGGCCGGGAGCAGCGCCCTGAATGCCTTGCCGCGGTGGCTGATGGCGTTCTTCTCCTCGGAACTCAGCTCCGCGCAACTGCGGTCCAGTCCCTGCGGCTGGAGCACGGGGTCGTAGCCGAATCCACCTGCGCCGCGGGGCTCATGCAAGAGAGTGCCCTCCAACTGGCCGTACTCGACCACCTCGCGCGCCCCGCCGTCGACCGCGGCTGGTACCGCGAGTGCCGCGGCACAGACGAACGCAGCTCCCCGGTGTGCGTCGGGAACGTCGGAGAGCTGCGCGAGCAAGAGCTGGAGGTTGGCGACGTCGTCACCGTGCCGGCCGGACCAGCGGGCCGAGAAGATGCCGGGTGCTCCGCCCAGGACGTCCACGGCCAGTCCCGAGTCATCGGCGATTGCCACCATACCTGTGGCTTCAGCCACGGCCCGCGCCTTGAGCAGGGAGTTTTCGGCAAACGTCACGCCGGTCTCGGCAACATCGGGAGCACCGGCCGCGGCCGCGTCAATCACTTGGGTATCGACGTCGAGCCCTGGCACTTGCCCCCTGAGGAGCTCCCTGAGTTCGCGCAGTTTCCCCTTGTTGTGGGTGGCGAGGACGAGCCGCGGCGTAGTGTCGATGCTCACGGGGCCTCGGCCAGGGTCTCGCGCTGGATTGCCGCCAACTCCCCCGTGCCGATGAGGGCAAGGTCCAGCAAGGCATTCAGTTCATCGCGGTCGAAGGGGGCTCCTTCGGCGGTGCCCTGGACTTCCACGAACTTGCCGGAGCCCGTGACCACCACGTTCATGTCGGTTTCGGCGCGCACGTCCTCGACGTAAGGCAGGTCCAGCATCGGGATACCGTCGATGATTCCCACGGAAACGGCAGCAATCGTGTCGATCAGCGGCTGCGCATTCTTGGCGATCATCTTGTTCTCACGGGCGAAGCGGATCGCTTCGGCGAGTGCCACGTAGGCGCCGGTGATGGCGGCGGTGCGGGTGCCGCCGTCGGCCTGCAGGACATCGCAGTCCAGCACGATCGTGTTCTCGCCCAGGGCCTTGGTGTCGATGATGGAACGCAATGAGCGGCCGATCAGGCGCGAAATTTCGTGGGTGCGTCCGCCGATCCTGCCTTTGACGGACTCACGGTCGGAACGGGTGTTCGTGGCCCGCGGCAGCATCGCGTACTCGGCCGTGACCCAGCCGCGGCCCTCGCCTTTGAGCCAGCGCGGGACGCCCTCGGTCAGGGAAGCCGTGCACAGCACCCGGGTGTTGCCGAATTCGATCAGGGCCGAACCTTCGGCCTGCTTGGACCAACCGCGGGTGATGCTGATGGGACGGAGTTGATCGGGCGTACGGCCGTCGGCACGGATGACGGGGGCAGATGTGGCTTCGGAAGTCATACTGCAAGCTTAGCGATCTCCCAGCCTCCGCTGGACTGCGCGGTCGGTCTGGGCGTCCGGACTCCGGGTTCAGACGGTGTAGTGCACTCCGGCTACCGCGACGGCGACATCGCCGGCGAACTCGGGCCGCGCCTCGGCCATGACTTTGGTCTGCGATGTCCAGACCGGGATGTGCGTCAGCAGGAGGCGTCGGGCTCCCGCGGCTGTCGCTGCCTGGCCCGCGCGCTTGCCGGTCAAGTGCACATCCTTGATGTCGTCGTCGCGTCCTTCTTCGAAGGCGGCCTCGCACAGGAAAAGATCGGCGTCGCGGGCGGCATCCTCAAGGCCCTGGCACGAGTCGGTATCTCCCGAGTACGTGAGGACCCTGCTCACCGCGTTGCCTTCCTTGTCCGGCTCGGTGACCTCGACGCGCAAGGCGTAGGCCTCTTCCACCGGGTGGTTCACGGCATACGGTGTCACGGTGAACGGTCCTAGCTGCACGGATTGGCGTTCGCTCCAGTTGCTGAAGTCGAATTCCTCGTGCATTCCGGGGTCCAGCTCGAGCCCGTAGGCGGTGGCCATGCGGTCGGCTGTCGCGGCGGGACCCCAGACGGGGATCCTGTCCCGTCCCCAGCCGCCCGGCTTCCAGCGGACGGCCACGTGCAGTCCGCAGAGGTCCATGCAATGGTCCGGGTGCAGGTGAGTCAGGAAGATGGCGTCGATATCTTCGAGGTCCGTGTAGCGCTGGATGGCCCCGAGGGCGCCGCTGCCGAGGTCCATGACGATCTTCCACTGGCGTTCACCGTCGTGCGCGGTCAGCAGATAGCACGACGCCGGAGAGCCGGGACCGGGGAAGGAACCCGTGCAGCCAACAATGGTCAGTTTCACTGGATGCGGCTCCCGCGGGCCGCGCCGAATTCGTTCACGGTGAACGCTGCAGGGTCAACGAAATTGGACGTCCTCGCATGATGGCCGCCGGCGCGGGCGGCCTCCAACATTTCCGGGGTGATGCGGGCGAGGCTTCCGGTCGGGTATTGGGCGGCCACATGGTCCACATGGCGTACGGACAGGACCTCCGGGCCGAGGAAACGGCGCGCCAAGGTTTCGAACTGGACAGCGTCGCCGGTGGCCATGAAGTCGTGCCGCGGCAAGCCGGGATCGGTCCGCTGGATCCCGTGGGTGGCCAAGGCGCGGTAAACGTCTTTGGCGGTTTCCTCGGCGCTCGACACAAGGGTGACGTCTTCCCCCATGACGAAGGAAATCACGCCGGTGAGCAAGGGATAGTGGGTGCAACCCAGCACCACGGTGTCCACACCGGCATCCCTGAGCGGTTCCAGGTATTCGTGGGCCGCTGCCAGCAGCTCGGGACCGGTGGTGATGCCGGCTTCCACGAAACTCACGAATTCCGGACAGGCCACCGAGGTGATGGTCAGGTCCGGGGCAGCGGCGAAGGTGTCCTCGTAAGCGCGGGAACCCACCGTGGCCGACGTCCCGATCACGCCGATCCGGCCGGACCTCGTCGCGGACACCGCCCGCCGGACTGCGGGTTGGATGACCTCGATGACGGGAATCCCGTAGCGGGCCGTGTAGCGTTCACGGGCATCGCGCAAGACCGCGGCCGAAGCTGAGTTGCAGGCGATGGTCAGGAGCTTGACGCCGGAGTCCACGAGCTCGTCCATGACGCCGAGGGCATTCGCCCGGACTTCGGCGATGGGCAGCGGCCCGTACGGTCCGTTGGCAGTGTCCCCTACGTAGATGATTGATTCATGGGGCAACTGGTCGATGATGGACCGTGCCACGGTGAGTCCGCCGACTCCGGAATCGAAGACACCGATGGGGCGCGATCCCAGCAAGGGGTTGGGTGCTTTGCTGTTCAGTGTTTCCGGCCTGCGCTGGGATTCCGGCGCCGCTGCGGCGCCCTCCCCATCCGATACCGCGTCCGATGCTGAGTTCATGATTCTTAGAGAATAAGCCAAGGCATGTGCTCCAGCCACGACATGTGGCGGGGGCCTCGTGTCTGTTTTGTCACACGGCCGGCCACAAGCCCCACTCAGGGCTTCCGGTCCATCGAGGCCATCATGGCCTGGACCAACGATTCCTGGAGCCAAGTGGTGAAGTTGTAGACGAGCGCCAGGTAGCTCTCTACGTCTTCGGCTTGGGACCAGTCCTGCATGGCGTGGACATGGTCGGCATCCGCCTCGTCGCGGATATCGAGGCGCTCGGCCAGCACCAAACGAACATCGTTGAGGGCCATGGACCAGAGCTTCGCCTCCTCCGGGGTGAGGACGAGCTCGTTGCGGTCCAGGCCCATCGCGGCGGCCCGAAGGGCGCCGATTTTTCCTTCCCGCAGCGAGCGCTCGGTGAGCTGACGGAACTCGAGGGACGCGGCGTCGTCGTTCTTCATGACGTTCGGCAAGAGCCGCAAAAGGGCGCGATCGGACGGTTCCTTGACGTTCATGTCCAGGCCGATCATGGCCGTCAGGGGATCTTCGTTGCTCGACAGCTCCGGTTCGAGCATTGAAATAACATCATCCAGGAGTCCGCGCAGGAGTTCGCGCTCGGCGGGCTCAAGGTAGCCGGTGATGCCCTTGAGTCCGTACTTGAAAGCCTTAGCCACGTGCGCCACCCTTGCGTCCCCGGCCGTCGCCGCTGCTGCTTGCCTTTTCAACCGTTGCCCACAGACCGTAGCCGTGCATGGCGACCGCGTGCTGCTCCACTTGTTCCTTGCCTCCATGCGCCACGATGGAACGGCCCTTCTTGTGGACCTCGAGCATGAGTTTGTTGGATTTGGCCTCGGAATAGCCGAAATAGCTCTGGAACACGTAACTCACATAGCTCATGAGGTTGACGGGATCGTTCCACACCACCAGGTTCCAAGGGATGTCAGCAGCGCTGAGGACGTCGGTGGACGACTGCTCCGAGAGGTCCGTTCGTTCTTTCCCCTTTAAGCCTGCGTCTGTCACTGTGCAGGTGGCTGTATAGGTGCCGGGGGCTGTGCCGGGGCCGACGGTAGTGGTCATCTGTCCATTCTAATGGTGATGGATGGGCGAACTAATGGCGGTTGAGCGAAGCGAGACCTGGGAGCCGGTGGGTGGGCCCACGGCGGCGAGGGCCCCTGGTCGAGCGAAGCG
>NZ_BAABKK010000016.1:0-522 GCF_039543785.1 Arthrobacter gyeryongensis | reverse complement strand
ACCCCTGGCATCACCGCAGATCAGCGCCCCGAACCCCCTCAAACCGGGACGAGGTGACCAAACTCAGGTCAGAACTGGCTGTGAGACGAGATGCAGGCGTCTGTTGTTGTCCTCGTATCATGCAGCCTTTCCGCGAATATGGATTGCGTGCGTTTATCGGGCCGGATAAGCATGAATCTCGGCTTCCCACTCGGCGGTTGCATCGCCGAGTTCTTCGCGGGTCAGCGTTAGGCGCAAGAAGTTGTTCAGGTGACCGTGAGCTCCTGTGAGGACAAATGCTGGTTCCGCTTCGTACGAGAGGTAGATGCGGAGAACCACCACGTCGTCAGTCATCCGCTCCAGACCCAGAGCTATGCACGGCTCAGTAAAGTCCAAGGTGGGTCGGTTGTCTGGCGAGCGTACGATTTCCCCGCGCTTGACAACCGTAAGCCATTCGTAGAGTCTCCTTGCCTCCTGGTTGGGCCCCCGTTGGCAGTCCAGCGTCTATGCGATAGCTAGTTGATTTTCCTGCGTCCAGTTCTC